>CAYLIN010000050.1:0-9592 GCA_964383725.1 uncultured Azospirillaceae bacterium
TATCATTTTTTGCTCCGTTGATTAACTTTATATAAAACTAAGACAGATATAATCCCTTTCAAACAATAAACAATGAGGGAACAATGCAAATTCTTTGGCGCTTATTTAAGGTGTTTTTTAAACTAGGATTGTTTACGTTTGGCGGCGGTTATGCCATGTTGCCGCTGTTGCAGGCTGAAGTTGTTAAAAAACGAGGCTGGACAGATGAGCAAGAACTGTTGGATTTGTATTCTATCGGACAATGTACACCGGGGATTATTTCCATTAATGTCGCCACCTTTATCGGTTATCGTCAGGCCGGTGTGAAAGGAGCTGTTGCGGCAACAGTCGGAATGGTTTTACCATCTTTAATTATCATTAGTTTGATTGCGGCAGTATTGAGTCGCTTTATGTATAATCGCTATGTGGTTTATGCTTTTTCGGGTATCAGAATTTGTGTAGTTGCTCTGATTTTGGATGTGATTTACGGATTATGGAAAAAAGGTGTAACTGATTATTTTGGCGTTTTGGTTTTTGTCGGAGCGTTAGGATTGCTTTTAGCGCTGAATTTATCTGCCGTATGGATTGTGGTTTTAGCCGGTGCGGCAGGTCTGTTGCTCAGAGGGAGAATCAAAGCATGATTTATCTGACACTGTTTTATGAGTTTTTTAAAATAGGGCTGTTTGCCATTGGTGGCGGGCTCGTAACAGTTCCGTTTTTGTTTGATTTGGCGGAAAGTTATAATTGGTTTACCGCCAAAGAATTGGCCGATATGATTGCGATTTCCGAATCAACTCCCGGACCGTTAGGCGTGAATATGGCGACATTTGCCGGTTTTCATGCTGCCGGTATTGTTGGGGGAATTATTGCCACGTTGGGATTGGTGACACCTTCTGTTATCATCATTGTTATTGTGGCAAAGTTGTTGGCGCAATATCAATGCAATATTCGAGTACAACGGATTTTGGAAGGTATTCGTCCGGCTGTGATTGCTTTGATTTTGTTTGCGGGATTGCAAATAGGCAAGTTGGCTTTGACAGATGCTTTGCATGTAATCGTTTTTGCGGCCTTTTTTGCAGCTATCCATGTTTGGAAAAAAAGTCCGATACTTTATTTGTGTTTGGCCGCCGTTGTCGGTATTGTTCTGCAATTGGGATAATTAATACCAGACTTTATTGAGGTACAGACCGCAAGCCGGTGCTGTCGGCCCGGCTTGGCGACGGTCACAAGCTTCTAAAATGTGTTTGATATCTTCCGGGGTCAGGTGTCCGTCTCCGACCATTTTCAGGGTGCCGACCATGTTTCTGACCTGATGATGAAGAAATGATTTCGCTTCTACTGTGAAAATAATTTCATCACCTTGTGTTTCAATATCCAGTTTATCCAATGTTTTTAGTGGGGATTTTGCCTGACAAGCGGCAGCACGAAAAGAAGTAAAGTCATGATGTCCGAGCAAATATTGAGCTCCGTGGCGCATTTTTTCGACATCTAACGGAACAGGTACCCACCACACTCTATTTTCTTGCAATGCCGATGGGGCACGACGGTTAAGAATACGATAAATATAGCCGCGACCTTGAGCTGAAAAACGAGGGTGAAAGTTTTCATCTGCCGGTTCAACTTCTAAAACCACAACGGGGGCATTTTGAAGCCGTAAATTGGCATTGAGAGCTTCACGGAGTTTGAAAGGCGAAATTTCTCGCTGTAAGTTTGCCATGGCGACTTGTGCGGTTGCGTGAACACCTGCGTCTGTTCGCCCGGCAGATGGAACTTCTTGATGGACGCCATTGTTGAGGACAGCCAGAGCTTCTTCCAAATATTGTTGTGCGGAAGGACCATCAAGTTGACGCTGCCAGCCTAGTAAGTTTGTTCCATCGTATTCTATTGTCAGTTTGTAACGCAAAGCTTTTTTCTTTCTGTTATAAAAAAAGGGCATAATGAATATGCCCCCCAAAAACCTTCTTGGCAAGTTTTATTTATTCTGCGGCAATGCTAAGCTGTTTGTTGTCTTGGGCGAAAAAACCGAGTTTCTCCTGAATGGTCCAAATAACACGAAGAGCTTCAAGAGCGCTTTCGCCACTAATGCGTGGGGTTTCTTTGCCGTTAACACAATTTAAGAAGTGAGTCAATTCAGCTTGCAATGGTTGGTTGGTAGGGATGAAGAGTTGTTCAACACTGCCTTTTAACCCATAGTGCATCCAATCAGGAATTTCTTCCTGATTGACGTAAGGCATACGACCTTGAGTATGGACATTAATACTTTGATTGATGAAGTCCATATCAATGTAGTTGGTATCTGTGGTAACAGAAAGGGTTCTGACACGGGCTTGGGTGATACGGCTTGATGTTAAGTTAGCTGTAACGCCGTTTTCAAACTCAATGACAGCTGTAATGTAGTCTTTACCTTTGGGACTTGACGGTGTACGAACAGCGGCTGCGTGAACATTAGCAACCGGAGATTTAACCAAAGATTGAATAACTTCCATATCATGTATCATCAAATCCATAGAAACATCAACGTCTGTAATACGGCCGCTGGCAGCAGACATACGTTGAGCCGTAATTGAGCAGATTTTTGATGTGTCAGATAAAATTTTGTGCATTTGTTCAACGGCAGGATTGAATTGTTCAATGTGTCCGACGAGTAAAGTAACGTTATTGGCTTTTGCGGCATCAATAAGGCGTTTGCATTCGGCTTCTGTTGTAGCAAGCGGTTTTTCAATCAGGCAGTGAATGCCTTTGTTTAAGAAAAATTCGCCAACGTCAGCATGAGTGACAGATGTGGTTACAACACTGACAGCATTAACGTTTTTTGCAACTTCTTCTAAGCTGGAAAAAGCTTTAATTCCGAACATATCAGCCGCAGTTTTGCATGCTTCAGGAAAAATATCGTACACGCCGACCAATTCAACGCCATTCATATTTTTATAAGTTTTTAAGTGGTTTTTGCCCATCATTCCGGCGCCGATAACGGCAACTTTGATGTTGTCAGCCATAATTTTGCCTCAAATTTAGTTACAGATGAATTTTAATTGGTTTACATATAACAAATTTTTTGGTAAAAAGCTTTTAAATTCTTGTTACATATTGTTACAGAAAGGCTGTGCTTATGAAAAACATCCGAATCCTCTTTTTAGCTTGTTGGGCGGCCGTATCTATGTTGTCCGCTTGTCAGTCTGATGGATGGGGTAAGCGTTATCGGCAAGATGGGCTTATTTTTACAGAGGAATTGGAAGCCGTTAAAGGTCGTGCAGATGTTTATCAATCAATGGCGCGTGCTGTGAAATATAATGTTGACAATGCCAGTTTGAATTTGAATAAGAAAATTTTTACACAAGATCCGAATCAAGAGCCTAAACGCGTTCTTAAAAATATTATGAATGCTGAAGTTGACGACCATATGCCTTTGTTCGAGGCTTCTAATGTTTTGGAGTATGCTATTATTTACGGGATTTCGCACTTGCAGGAGAGTCAACCGGCAGCCGAAATGGGGTTGTACCTAAAATCTTCACAGCATTTGGCATTAGCTGCTATTCGCTCACATCAGAGTACATGGTTTGCTATGCGTAAAATTAAAGAGATTGACAGAATCCTAAAGCGGGAAAATAAAAATTTGGCAACAGTAAAGCAGAAACTTGAACAACAGGGATATTTGAGTGAAGCTGATTTAGATTATAAGAAAAATTTGGAAGTCTCTTTGTTGAAGTTGAATGAAATTCGCAATGCGTTGGTTTTTAGTCAGGAAGAATTTAGTCAGCTTATTAAGGCGAATTCACAAACTGTGGAACTTGAAGGTCGTCGTTTTTATGAGCTTGATGATTTTGATAAGAAATATAATCTAGATATCTTTCAAGAATCAGCCGTTCGTAATCGTTCAGAGTTTGCGGCGATTAGGGATAAAAATAGCGTTAAATATTATAGTTTTGAAGAAGTTCGTGATCATGCAATTCGGGATTATCCTGAAATTGTTCGGTTGGAAATTAACGGCGTGTCAATGACTAATGAACTTTATGAAAAAGAGTTGAAAGAACGTGCGTTTTTAATTGCAAACAATTTGATTGACAGTGTTATTGCGTATCAGACAGCAACATCTCTTTTTAAAGAACAATTACGAAAAAAAGCTTTTGATGAGTTGGGCGCTGCGATTTTAGCGCAGATTCAAATCAATTATTGTATGGTGAAGTTGGCTGATCTGGAATATATGCATTTAGAACGCGAAATTGCTAAGCAGAAAAAAGAAGTGGCTCAGGCAGAAAAAAATATGCATGGTACAAATGTGCAAAAATTAATTTTATTGAATCAGCAGATTAAACTTATTGAATTGCAACGTCGCCAGACAATGATTAGCGGAGAGAGGGCTGTGGCCTTGCGCAGCTTGTATTTTAATGCCGGACTTTCTCCGTTCAGCAAAAAGAATCTTAAATTATCTTTGGGTGAAATCGTAAAGTTGCTTAAAACCTCATTTAATAAAGATTTGGTTGAAATGTTGTCTGCGGCTTCTGTTGAAATAAAAAAACTTCCCAAGCCCAAAAAGAATGATTGGGCTAAGGAGGATGATTGGTTGGAGACTTTAATGAAGCAGCCTTATAAAAAGGTTGTGGTTAAAAAAGAAACTCCTGCTCAGAAAACAATTGAACCGATAAAAGATGGAAAACGTTTGCAATTAGGCGCTTATATGGATAAGAAAAATCTGTACAAAGATTGGGATAAAATGTCTGAACAGCTTCCGGAATTGAAAGAATATTCCATTCAAATGGAACCGGCTGAAGTTTCGGGTGTGATGTTTTGGCGCTTGTTGATTTCTCCGACAAAAGATCAATTACAGCCTCTGTGTCAGAAGTTGGTTAAGGAAGGTTTTGGCTGCTTGGTTCGATGAGTGTATAATTTAATTGTCAAAATTTAAATTATGCGTTAGAATGTTTGCATTACTAAAATTTAAATGCAGGCTGAGTCGAATGAGTGTAAAAAAATTTTTTAATATTGCCGCAATTCGAGATAAAGTTAAAAAACAAGAAAATTCCTCAGATCAAACAGAGGGGAATGATTTTGTTTGGACTGCCGTTTCTCATGAAAAGGGGATGGATAATATTATTCCAGCACCGGAAGAACAAATTGATTTTATTGGAAAAAATTTAGAAAACGGTCGGTTCTCAGGAGAAAATTTGCATGGGGCAAGTTTTTCTGTCGCTAATCTAACAAATGTTGATTTTTCAGGTGCTGATTTGCGAAATGTTGATTTCTCGGGAGCAAATTTGACGGATGCTAATCTTTCGGGGGCTGATTTGTCCGGAGCAATATTGTCCGGCGCTGTTTTAGCACGAACAAATTTTACCGGAGCAAAAATGCATGGTGTTAAGTTTACCGATGCTTATTTGGAAGATGCCATTTTGATAGATGCTCAATTGGATGAGATGACAATTGAGGAACTGCAAGAATTGATTGAGTATATGGCGAAATATTATCCTCATAAGCTGAATTTGACAAAGTTAAATTTGACACTTCTTGATTTGAAACGGATTGATTTATCAAAGGTTAATTTGCGCGGTGTGGATTTTACCGGCGTGGATTTTACCGGTGTTAATATTATGGAGTTAGATTTAAGCGAGTGTATCATTACTCCGCAGCAAATTGCTCAGGCTTTAGGACGTGTTCCGGGAAAGGATGAGCTGGCGAATATTTTAGCCCCTAAACGAAAGCCTAAAAAAGGTTTTAACGGTATTGATTTGACAGATATTTTTTTGGATGACGGACGTGATTGGGGTGTTTGGGATTTGATTAATGATAAAGGGATTAGTGTTGAATCTCTTTTAAATGCCGGAAAAAAAGTTTTTCGTCATGAGGCTGAAAAACCTCGAGTGAAAGATAGTGAGGTTTTGCAACAGATTAAAAGTGAGCGGGAACATCAAGCTCAAAGCCATAACAATGATTTGCGTAAAACAATTGAAGAACGTAAGAGAAAAGAACTTGAAGCTCGGAAAGCGATGAAAAAAGAGCTTCAAGACGAAATGATGAGAAAACCTGTTCATGAAAAAGAAGAGATTGTTTCTAAAAAAGAGATAAGAGATCAGATTATGATTTCCAGAGATCAAGGGCGTGGACGGGATTAAAAATTGGAAATAGCTTAGATGAGCATGAAGTTAAATATTGAAAAGGAAAAGAGTTTAAAGAAATTTGTTTTCAATATTGCGGGCGGCATGCTGTCTGTATTTTTCTGTTTGTTCTTTTCCGCAATTGTTTCTGTAGCTTGGGTTTATATAGCTGATAAGGACTTATCTTCTTATGGGTATGAGCCTGTGTCCTTATTTTTACAAAAGCTGGCATCTGATCCGTTTTTTATTTTTACGGCTTATGCGGATTGGTGGCAAGGGTTTCAGAAAAATACGGTTGCCGGTTTATGGACTTTTTCATCTTTTATTCCGTTAATTGTGCCGATTGTCAGTATTTTGGTTTTGTGTTTGTTTTTTTTGAAAAAGTCGTATGTGTTTAGTTTGTGGTTCATTTTGAATCATCGCTTTGCGCACTTGAAAGATGTGGTTCGGATGAACCTTTTGGA
The DNA here is from genome assembly GCA_964383725.1 of uncultured Azospirillaceae bacterium. GTDB lineage: Bacteria > Pseudomonadota > Alphaproteobacteria > RF32 > CAG-239 > CAZU01. The sequence goes on from CAYLIN010000050.1 coordinate 6,533, forward strand.
GGGATCGACTTTAGTTTTGGGATTTTTTCAAGGGCGATTGTTGGGGATTTTTCAACCTTCTTCGGTTTTGTGCTTTGGAGATGCCGGCTCAGGTAAAACAAGCAGTGTTGCTGTTCCATCTATTTTGCATTCAGATGATGTTTGTGTGTTGGCTGTTGATAACAGCGGTACTTTAGCAAAATATACCAGTGGTTATCGGGCTCGTCTGGGCAAAGTTTTTTATTTTAATTGGGATTTGCAGGATGATGAGGAAAAGGGAATCTGCTATCCGCGATGGAATCCATTAGCTGAGTGCAATATTCCTCAGAATGAGGATATAAAAAATAAGTATTTGTTTTTCTTGGCAGATTATTTGGCTGAATATGATAATGTTGATAGCGGTAGTTATTGGCAGTGGTCTGTTACACGAGGATTGGAAACTTTTTTGCACTTTGTTGTGTCTAAGGTTGAGCATGCAAAAGCAAATGATTTTTTTCTAAATAAAATTTTGGAGAATGGTCATTTGAATAATGATGATAAGGATGTACTTTTGAGTTATTATGCGATGATGCCTCCTTCATATGCCACTGTTGCAAAAAGAAAAATCAGAGAAGGTAAGATACAGCTTGATGATTATTTTCCGATTGGAAGTTGGGAGGGGCTTCCTGCGGTTTGGCAAGGCAAAGATGCTTGTTTGAGTATGGTGGCTGATTGGTTGTTGAAAAGTTATTTGATGCGGAAAAATCGTGTCGGTGATTGGTTGGAGTGGTTGGAATCGTTATTGCAGGAAACAATTTTGTTTAATTATAGTCTGGAGAGTGTCGTCGGATTGAAAGAACTGATTTCTCTGTCTAAAAAACAAAGACAAATTATTTTTCCGATGATGTTAAAGTCATTGATGGTTTTTCGTAATGCTCAGGTTAGAGAACGAACCACCGGAAATGATTTTAAGATGTCGATGTTGCGTGGAATAAGGCAAAATAAAACAGTTTGTCCGGTTACGGTTTATTCAACAGCAAATACAAAGAGTACTAAATTTGTCAGTCGGTTGTTTATAGAAGTGGCTCTGCATTTTAATTTGAGTGAGATTCATGGAAATCGCTTGTTGCCTTTAGTTGTGGTTATGGATGATGTGGCTCAGATGATGAAAGTGCAAACATTGCGAGAAGCTGTTGCTCGGGGGCGGCGTCGCAGTGTTTCGTTTTTGCTTTTGTGTAATAGTTTGAGCCGTTTAGAACAACTTTATGGTAAGGAATGTGTTGAAGAGCTTATTGTGAACACAAACTATAAAATTATTATGGCCGAAGATAATAAAATGATGAGCAATCAGTTGAATAAGCTGGCGGAATATGGAACAAAATCTGTTCAAATTCCTGTTGATAAAAAGAAACGTCGTTGGAAAAATAAATCTCCTGCAGATGCCAGCTATTATCGTCGTTTGGCGAAACTTTTATTGTCAAAACGCGATTTGAATATTGATACGTTCGGTTATCATTTGTTGTTGTCTGAAGGGTTTTATCATCGTCCAATTTTGGCAAAAAATATTTCGTTTATGCAAGATAGGCAGTTTAAGGTGAAGTCGCTATTAGATGCTGTTTATGTTTTGGATGATGAACTGTTGGCTCGTCGTCATTCTCAGGACATGAGTGTTCCTGATGCAGAGGAATTGATTGTCGGTGATGAGAGCGGTTTTGATGATGAAACTGATTTGAAGCAATATGTTTCGTTTGCTTATGATGAGGCTCTTTGTAAAATATCGGAGGCAGAGACAGCCGTCAGTTCTTCTGTAGTACAGAAAGAGGAGGATTCGGCGGTTTCGGATTGGTGGATGGATGAGGAGGCCTTTAATGTGGTTGAAAAATCAGATGGGGTAAATCCATTTATGAAAAAAATCCTGTAAAAAAGAAGAAATTCTGTTATCTTATGATAAATAAAAACGAATCGGTGAATTTATGGAAGAAAATCTGTTTTCAAATCAGGTAAAACGCCCCTTGGCAGATCGCCTGCGTCCGCAATCATTGCTGGAGGTGGTTGGACAAGACCATATTGTGGGAGAAAATGCACCGCTCGGACGAATGATCCGTGCGGGCAAAGTGACGTCTTTTATTTTATGGGGACCTCCGGGATGTGGAAAAACGACAATCGCTCGTTTGATTGCCGAGCATACTAATTTGTACTTTGAACAAATATCTGCTGTGTTTTCCGGCGTGGCTGATTTGAAGCGTGTTTTTTCTTATGCGCAAGAACGGCGGGCAACACAGGGTAAAGGCACATTGTTGTTTGTCGATGAGATACATCGTTTTAATAAGTCGCAACAAGATGGTTTTTTGCCGTATGTTGAAGATGGAACAATTATTTTGGTCGGTGCAACGACTGAAAACCCTTCCTTTGAACTCAATGCTGCGTTGTTGTCACGTTGTCAGGTTTTTGTCCTGAATCGGTTGAGCCCGGATAATTTTGAAGAGATTTTGCAAAGAGCAGAAAAAGAAACCGGTCGCAAACTTCCGGTTGATGATGAAGCTCGGATGTTTATGAAGGAAACAGCAGATGGCGACGGGCGCTATATTCTAAATTTGGCTGAAAGTGTGTGGAATTATGCGCAAGTCGATGAGATTTTTGATAAAGAAAGTATTGTGCAGATTATTCGTTCTCGTGCACCTGTTTATGACAAGGGACGTGACGGGCATTATAATTTGATTTCTGCCGTACATAAGTCTTTGCGAGGATCTGATGTGGACGCAGCTTTGTATTGGGTGGCGCGGATGTTAGAAGCCGGTGAAGATCCGAAGTATATTTTGCGGCGATTGACACGGTTTGCCGTTGAAGATGTATCTTTGGCGGATCCGAATGCCGTTACCCAAGCGATTGCTTGTTGGGAAACGTATGACAGACTGGGGTCGCCGGAGGGAGATTTAGCAATCGTGCAATTGACGGCATATTTGGCGACAGCTCCAAAATCTGCCGCAGTTTATAAATCTATGTATGCGGCGAGAGATTTGGCTCGCAAGACAGGATCACTCATGCCGCCGAAAAATATTTTGAATGCACCGACAAAACTTATGCGGGATTTGGGTTATCATG
>CAYLIN010000051.1:0-9259 GCA_964383725.1 uncultured Azospirillaceae bacterium
TTATCGGGAAGTCCTGCTTCGGCGGCGTATGTGCCGGCGGCAAAATCTTTGGTACGCTGAGCGTTGAGTTTTTCTTTCAGTTTGTAGCGACCTTCTTTATCCATGGCATCAAAATAACCATTGGCATTAACACGGCTCATATCATACATTGTGGCGGTGACGGTTGCTTTGATTCTGGTGTCCATTGCAGCAGCATTGAGCGCGAAACCGCCAAAACCGCAGATACCGACAACACCGATTTTATCAGCATCAACATTGGGTTGAACACTCAAAAAATCAACAGCGGCGCTCAAATCTTCCGTATTGATGTCAGGAGAGGCAACCAAGCGAGGCTCACCGCTGCTTTCACCGGTATAAGACGGATCAAAGGCAAGAGTGATAAAACCATTTTCAGCCAAGGTTTGCGCATATAAGCCGGAAGATTGTTCTTTAACAGCGCCAAAAGGACCGGAAATAGCAATTGCCGGAAGTTTTTCTGCCGTTTTATCTTTAGGAAGATATAAATCACCAACCAGTTTAATGCCGTATCTGTTTTTGAAATTGACTTTTCTAACTTCCACTTTATCACTTTTTGCGAACGTCTTGTCCCAAATGTTGGTTGGATAAAATTTCCAAACTAAAGCAGCAATAACAATAAGACCTAAACAAAATAAAACTTTCATTTTACAGCTCCTGTGAATTTGATTCTCAAAATATCATAATTCTTAGAGCATGCTCTAAGTCAAGAGGTTTTATAAAAAAAGTTGATTTATACATTTTTCCTGCTAAAATACAGCTCACAAAATGTATTATTAATGAAAAACCCACTGAAAAGGCAGTGGTTATCTTTATGTATGAATATAATTGATAAAAAAGTAAAACAGTTTGAAGAAGATCATTTCTGTTCATTAGAAAGGCTTTCTCCGGTTATGAGAAAACACTATCTTGCACTCGTCAGAAGTCTGATTGAGAAGGAGCAAATGCCCAAAGAGACACTCATACAACTGGCTCATCGCATCAAACCGCTGATGCGTCCCCAAGAGGAAAGTTCTTTGGAGCCGGGATTGTACTGGTGTCAGCCGGAGCCTCTCACACAGAGTTTCTACTTCAATTTTGATGATAACTCGGTAGTTCATGGAGAAGATGACAAAATCTTACCTGTTAATGGGTTAGAAAAAGTCTGTGAATTCACCTGCTATCATCGTTATGGGGGCTTTTATGGTTGCCTGCGTCCCGGTATGGATGAGGTCATACAGCAATTTCCGATGTATCTTTTGGCTGATGAAAAAGCTGAATACGCTATCGAACTGGAGTTTACCTCAAAAAATGTAAACGATATCTATGACCGAGTTTTAGACCGTCATGTCTCAACCGTCATTGTGTATCAGATGAAAAACGGATTGCCTCGAGAAGTTCGAGAGCAAGAAGTAATCTATGAATGATAAAAAAGTTCTTCAATGGGAAAATCCGTTGAAGAACTTTTTTTATGTGAAAATACATCATCGCAATACAGTTTTTATATATATTTAAAGAATTAGTTATTACCATACGTGCAAACAAGGTTTAATACAAAACATATAGAGGTATAGATGACTGAAAAGGAAAAAATGCTGAAAGGTTTATTGTATGATGCCAATTACGATAAAAACCTGATAACAGAACGAAACAAATGCAAAGCTCAATGTTTTAAGTTTAATAATACCCCATATGAAAACATAGAAGCCCGACAAGAAATTTTGAAAAATCTTTTGGGAACAACACCTGATAATTTCACGATAGAACCATCATTTTGGTGCGATTACGGATATAATATCCACTTAGGAAAGAATTTCTATTCCAACCATAATCTTGTTATTTTAGACGGTGCGGAAGTCACTTTTGGCGACAATGTCTTTATTGCGCCTAATTGTGGTTTCTATACAGCCGGACATCCGCTTAACATTGGGGAAAGAAATAAGGGCTTGGAATATGCAAAGCCCATTCATGTTGGAAACAATGTTTGGTTTGGAGCAAATGTCATCGTGCTGCCAGGTGTAACGATTGGTGACAATTGCACAATCGGTGCCGGCAGTGTTGTTGTCAAAGATATTCCTGCTAATTCACTGGCGGTAGGAAATCCATGCCATATTATCCGTCAAATTGAAAATTAAATATCCTTCATCGTATTATAGATAAAGTTAAGGAGGGCTCTGACTTTTTCTGTTTTTCTAGCCGCTTGTCTTGAAAGAACAAAACACGGATGACTTAGAACAACTCCGACATCAATGGGGAGCCAATCTTTTCTGCCATTACCATAATTAATGGGTTGTAACGAAACCCCCATTCCACATTCTGTTTCCTGAATTAAGAGATGGGAAGAATAACTTGTTGATGAAACATTCTTCGCTCTGGAAATTATTTTATGCCATTCTTTCCAATTATCACAATATTCGAGGCGGTTGCATATTCTGTAGTTTTCGACAAGGTCATCAATGTCTTTAGGCATTTTGTTTTTTTTGATAAAGTCAACAGAAGCAAATAAACCGAATTTACGAGAGAATTCTACAATATCTAGTCCGTTACAGATGTTAGGATATTTATAAGTAATGGCAATATCAATTTTCTCATTAACAAAAATATCGTTATTTGTAGAATTGAGAATAGTTGTTGTGACGTGAGGATAAATTTCGTGAAACTTAGCTAAAAGAGGAACTACCGAAAGACCGATGCCATCGGTCATGGCGATAGTTATCTCACCTGAAATATTATGAGAAGCGAGAGCAAAATTAGAAGCGTTGTATAAAAGTTCGTTTTGTTGTTTAGCATATTCGAGAAAGGTTTGCCCATCTTGAGTAAGAAAAGCCCCACGAGTGTTTGTTGTTACGAGTTTAACATTAAGAGCCTTTTCTGCTTTATGAACTTCATTTGAAATTTGAGATTGTTTTTTATGGAGCAATTCCGCTGCTTTAGAATAACTACCGGTTTGATAGATTGCTTCAATGTAAGAGAATGTGTTCGTTAGAAGTTTTTTGTTTTCAAAATTCAGAAGCATTGTTTTTTCTTTCACATAATTATTGCTGGTAATGATGATTATTAGATAAATTTAATATAAGTCAAGAGTGAAGAAAGTTGCATATACAAAGATATAAAAAAACTCTCAAATTTGAGAGCTTTTTTTAAGAAGTTACACATCCTAAAGGTGTGTAGGTTCTGTTCTTTTTCGACTGAACATAAAATTTTGAAGAGATTTTTTTTCCTGTGTGATTGGTTTTTGTATATTAAGGTTTGTGCAATCAATTTGCTCATGGAAAGCTTTTTGAAATTCTTGTTCTGTCAGAGAAGTTAATCCGGCTTTATTTTTTGAGCGAACGATACCGCTGATAATATTATATTTTGTTTCCAAAAACAAATTGACACAATCTTGAGCATTATCAATAAACAGATCCGGATTTTTAGAAACAATACCTTGTAAAGTTTTTAAAAAGCCCAAACGACATACGGTAAACGCTTCCGGTTGAATAATCGATGACGTGCTGCTTTCCGTATGTTTATAGTATGAATACAAAGAAGAGGCACATCCGGTAATCCGTGCTTTTTTAAATAACAACATAGCTAAAGTCGGAAAATCCTCGCAAACGTTCATTTCTTTCGGATGTTCCGGTAAAATGTTAACATAAGTTTTTAAGATATCGCCGGTAACAACTTTTAACCAACCCATACTATCAATCTCGGAAGCAATTTTAGGGTTTTGAGAAACTGTAGATAATCCTGCTTCAGCTAATGAGGCAGCCATGCGATTATGTGGTTTACCACCGTCTTTGTTTATCACAAGATTTTTATCTCCGCTATGTTCATAACTGATAAGACAAATATTGGCATTATTCTTTTCCATTTGAGAACTTATTTGAGCCAGAGCTGTTTCTGTCGTAAAAGAATCATCACTATCCAGCCAAACACAAATATCATCATTTTGTATTAAGGAAGCCACAATTTTGCTCAAATGTTCTTGAGCTTTGCCGCATCCTTCATGTTCTTGAGCAGAGCTTTCCGTCAATTGAAGACTGATTTCCTTTTTTTTGAATTTTTCTTGCCAAAGTTTAACATGTTGAAGTGTGTCATCTGTCGATTTATCATCATAAATAACAATATTGATTTTATGATTTTGAACAATTTGAGAATAAATAGATTTAAGAGCTTTATCGATAGATTTAGCAGAATTAAATGTTCTCATCCCGACGAATATTGTCATTGAATAATTCCTCCATGTTACGACATTCGCCGCATTATATAGTTTTTTTGCTGTTTTGTCAATAAATCTAGCAATTTTAAAATGAGAATATTTCGGTTGTTATTTTTCTTCTTTATTTTCAGAGTTACTGCGATAAAGATTGCTTAAAAACTGCTCTTCAATTCGGCGATATTGCTCCATCAGCCACTGGGATTTGTACAAAATTAACAAAATGCCGGCAACCGTGAGATAGGTTGTGTAAATATTTTTGGTTAAGAAGTGATTTAAGACCACCATAATATACATGATAAGAATAATCACTCTGAATGCTGTCATGAAGATTAAAGGAAAACGATTTTTAATACTACGCTGCCATAAGGTATCGTATATTTTTTTGACCTTTTCTCTCGGAGAAAGTAAGCTTTTTAAGAACGGAGACATCATTGTCAGCGTTAAAACCGTTGTTAGGAGAGCTGCCGAACGCTCATTCAGAAAGCGTTGTAACCACCCTTGGACTATAAGAAAGTTAATGTTTATGATTGCCACCAACACAACAGAACAAACGGATAATTTGATGAGATAATTCAAAAACAGTTCTTTCCACAAACTCTCTTCCGCATTTGTTGCCGGTCTGTCACTGGTATGTTTATCAATAAACTTTTTATATTTTTCCGGCATTAATTTTGATATTTGATTATAAAAGGGCTGGGCTGATTTTATCATCATCGGTGTTGTGAATGTTGTTAGGACTGAAACCGCAACAATAATCGGATAGACTTGATTGCTTAAAACACCGACGTTCATGCCGACCGAGGCAATAATAAAAGCAAATTCCCCGACCTGAGCCAAAGAGAAACCGCAACGAAGGGCTGTTTCCAAGGGTCTGCCGGAAAGCAATAAACCAAAAGTTGAAAAGATAACCTGTCCGAGAATGACTAAAATAGTAATAGCCAAAATTGGGCCGGCATAGGTCACAAACATATCAGGCCGCACCATCATGCCGACAGAAACAAAGAATACAGCTCCAAAAAAATCCTTTACCGGTTTGAATATTTTTTCAATCTGCTCAACAATATCTGTTCCCGCAAGAATGGAGCCCATAATGAAAGCACCAAGAGCTGATGAAAAACCAAACTGAGTTGCCAGAAGGACCATGCCCAGGCACAATCCGATTGAAACCAGCAGTAAAATCTCATTGTTGAGTAGTTTTGAAATTTTTTTCAAAAAAGTCGGAATTAAATAAATGCCGATGATAAACCACAAAACGAGAAAAAATGCCAATTTTAAGGTACTGAAAACTAAAGCCATTCCATCAACATTTTTTCCAACAGCGATGGTGGGCAACAAAACAAGCAGTAAAATACCGACAATATCTTCCACAACCAAAATACCGAATACTAAATCTGTAAACGGTTCTTTTCTCATGTTAAGTTCATCAAAAGCCTTAATAATAATGGTGGTGGATGACATTGAAATCATTCCGCCTAAAAACAAACTGTCTGTGGTGCTCCATCCCAACATCAAGCCGACTTGATATCCGAAAAAGAGTAGAAATAGAATATTGGCATTGGCTGTTATCATGGCTGATTTGCCGACATTAACAATTTTTTTGAAGCTGAATTCCAATCCCAAACTGAAAAGTAAGAAAATAACCCCGATATCAGCCCAAATATGAATATTTTCTTTGTCAGAAATAGTTGGCATAATATCAATATTTGGCCCGACAAAAATACCGGCAAGAACATATCCCAAAACAACCGGTTGTTTTAACCACTTGAATAATAAGGTTGTTAATCCGCCATAAATACTGATTAAAGCTAAATCTCTTATCAGACTGGGTAATTCACTCATCTTTTTGCGTTCCTAAATTTAAAATTTTCTGTCGCATATTTTGCGTTCATTTTATTAAAATTTGTTAAAAACAGAGACTGAAATTTAATTTTTTTATATAAAGGGGGAATAACAAAAAAGCCGAGGCAAAACCTCGGCTCAAAAAAGGACATCGCTTACAACACAGTTTCAACAAAAACACCAAGCTGTTGAAGCCTTAAGATACGAGAATTGTCACCTGTCCGACGAAATTCTCGAACTGCATCTTTGCTTGCGAAAACACGCTCCATATGCCCCATGTGTTGAGCTTTCAGATGTTCTCGACGCTCTTCAGCGGCGCGATGCATCTTATCACAATCCCGAAAGAATTGTCTTCTTTCATAAAGAGATCTACTCATAAATACTTGAACGGACTTTTACCGCATCTTGTTTTCTTAAAATTATACATAAAAATAAAAAAGTCATTGTTACTGCAACTTTACTAAATCCGTACTCATATAATTTATCAAATAATTATTTATCTCGCTGGCATATCCATTCGTCTATTAAATATTTGCGGATCAATTTCTCTTTTTCTAGTGCTTTCAGTTGTCGCTCTGTCGTTTACACCGATAATACCGCGTTGGCGGTTAAGACGTTTCGCCACTAATTTTTGTTCATATTGTTCAAAACCCTTCAAACAATATTCTTGTAGCGCCCCTTTTATAGATGAGCTGGGAATGTTGGAATCCAACAAAAAGCATGCAGCATCCATATCTATATAATTTTGCGGATCTTTTCCACCTTGTTCTTCAAGCGTTTTTGCAATTTTGTCAGCTCCGCGTGATTCTATTATATAGGAAAAACAATGTGTCGTTTTTGTAATATGGGCACGTCTAAAGGCTTCAAAAATGTCAAGCTTATTGGTTACACCCAACTTTTCCATACATTCTGGCCGAAACCCATAATCACATATAGTGCCAGTCGCATCAACATCAGGATGCCGCCTAAGAACAGTTTGTATACCTTTTTTAACCATTTCAAATTTTTTCCGTAATTCAGGTTTTTTTTCACAGGTATTAACTATTTTTTCAATCAGTTGAGGACCATCTTTACGGCTAAGAGATTTATATAAAGTTTTAAAAAGCTTATAACATTTAGGATCACGCATATACTGCGGAATATATAAGCCACCAAGGTCAATACATACATCTTCTACAATATTTCCTTCATGAATATCGAAATTTTGGATTTGTATCACTTCTTTTTGAGCAGCATCTTTGCAATCAAGAATGCTATTCTCAAGGATATCTATGCTTTCGGTTTTTGCTATGGTGTGTTCATTGTCTTTCTTTTCAACAAAACGTGAAATCATGAAGCAGTCGGTTGCTCTATCATCACCAACTCTGACAAAATAGGTCGTAGAATATTTGTTTCTATCGTTGTTGCTGCTGGCAAAAATACCTCTGGCTCCTTCAATTTGTACTCCATGACCTTGGTTAGTCCTAAATTTAGGGTTTGAGTGATTGGTTTTAAGTACTAAAGCTTTGTCATTGTTGGTTACAAGTTTAATTGCTTTACCGATAGCACCATTGCCTAAGAAAGAAGCTTCGACTTTAGTGTTGAGAGTTTGAGATAATCTTTGTGAAAGTTTTTGAATTTCCGGTTCTAACATATGCTGAGGAATACTTCTGGAAGAATTGGTATTATTCGAAAAATCTTGTAAAATTTGGCTAATTTCTTTTGTTTTTGCTGCAATTTGTTCTTTCTGAAGTATTGCAATCCATTCCGGAGGCAAACATCCGGCTTCACGTTGTACCTGACACTTTGTTAAAATATCAACAACTTCGGTATGTTTGTCGATAAAATGTCCCTTAAAAAATTTAGTTAGAGATACATGCTTTATCTCAGAAAAGGCTTGTTTTTCTTCTCTTTCTTCACGTATTTTCTTGGCGCGTTCTATACATTTATTCCAATCATCACAGAAATATAAGCATTGTCGGGGGGAAGAATATCTCAAAGGGCACTTTTCGATACTTTGCTGAAAAGTTTTGAAAGTTTCAACAACTTTGTTGCTGTCAGTTTCTCCGGTCTGTGTCGCTTCATCTATAATTAACTTTAAGGCTGCATATTTCTTGGCTCCTACTGATAGTTCAGTAAAAGTTTTTGGTTTATCAGTTATTTCAATAATTTTTTTTGAGGAAGTATAAGTATTCAGTATAAAATCTTCGGGATTTGTTATTGCCTGGTTCCATACAATTTGTTGAGAGGAAAGCTCCGATAATTCTTCTTTATTACGTTTTCTGATCTTTACATTAAAAAATTCTGTAACTCTCTTTTTGAAAGTGCTTTTTTTTAGTTTTTTAATATCATCGGCAAGCTTTAATTTTTGTTCTTTCGCATTCTTAACAAACAAATCAATTCCGCTTGCGTATTGTTCATACTCTAAACGGTCCTCAGGTGAAGAAAGTTCGGTTAATAAATTCGAAAGGTCAGTCATATTACTTCTCCCTACAATCTTCTATTATTGTAGCATATTTGGCTTGAGAATCAAGTGTTTTTAGCTTAGGTACAATATTGCGTCACCACGGAACATTTCGTCTTTCTACAATTTTCATTATTCTATTAACTATTAAATTTACGTTTTAATGGTAGATTATTTAATTGTTGACAAGTAAGAATTTCATGTTACACTGCAAGCCGTTTTTTTAAGAATATGTATTTATTAACTTTCAATTCATAAATCTCTTTAATTAAGCGTTACGGTTTGCGTCTGGTCGGCCGTCAGATTAAAACCCAAAGCAGTTTAATGAAGAGTTGAGGTTCGTGTCTGATTGGCCATCAGATTAAAACCAAGAGCAGTTTTCTACGGTTGTTTTGTAAAGTTTTTTATCCGCGTGATAGGTTCCAAGCCTGTAAGAAAGGCATGCATAAAGGCATAAAAACACCCCTAATCAAACGGGATAAAAGGAGAGCGTGAAACCGGTCATATTGACTTAAGAGTGCTGAAAAATAGCTGAGGTGCCGCCTAAAAAACCTTGAACTAAAACAAAATGACTATCTTGAAAACTAACCGCCTTCTGTTGTATGGAAGGCGGTTTCGCTTTTTAAAACTATTTTTTACCGTATCCAATAGCTTTCATAACGATGCAAAAACGGCAGGTTTTTATACCTGCCGTTTTTATTGGTGATGCTAAACTCACAGTTTCCGAGCTAAAAATATATTTAAATTAAATGAAATTTATGATATAATCATAAATATTA
>CAYLIN010000052.1:0-8893 GCA_964383725.1 uncultured Azospirillaceae bacterium
GATATTTATTGATTGTTTTGGCTTTTGCCGGAGACTCTACAATAACTAATTTCATTTTTTTTCCTATTTTATCAGAGCAACTTTATTGCCGGCTTGATGAATGATTTTTCCGTTTAATTCCAGTTCCAGCAATTCCATCGCAACACTCGAAGCGTCAAGACCACTTGCGCGGATAATCTCGTCAACATATACACCGTCATAATTAAGATAGTCAATAATTTTTGCTTTATTTTGCGGTGGTGGCGTGGCTTCTTTGATGGTGACGGGGGTGCGCGGTTGTAAGTTGAATTCGATTTGTCGTTGAAATTGATGACGATTGTTTATGGCTAATATTTGTAGAATATCTTCTGCATTTTCAGTTAAAATGGCTCCGTCTTTTATTAATTTATTCGGACCTGCAGAACGGGGTTCATCAGGAGAACCGGGAATCGCAAAAATATCTTTACCTTGTTCAAGGGCTAAACGAGCGGTGATTAGGGAGCCTGAGTTTATGTTGGCTTCGACAACTAATGTTCCTAAACTCAGGGCGGCGACAATTCTGTTACGGCGCGGAAAATTTGAGGATTGAGGGCCTGTTCCAAGTGGAAATTCTGATAAGAGCAAGCCATTTTCGGCAATTTGATTATATAATGAAGTGTTTTCTTTCGGGTAAATTATATCAATACCGGTTCCTAGAACGGCAATCGTTGCACCGGTTTTATTATTGGCGTATAAGGCTCCTTTATGTGCGGCTGAGTCAATTCCTCTGGCCATGCCGGAAATTACCATGACATTACTGTTAGTTAAGTCATAAGCAATTTTAGAGGCTGTTTTTCTGCCGTTGATTGTGGCATTGCGTGCTCCGACAATGGATAAGCTCAAAGGGTTGTTGAGGCAGTTAATATTTCCTTTTGTATAGAGAAGCGGAGGGCAATCTTCAATCTGTTTTAAATTTTCAGGATAAGTCTCATCAGTATAAAGTAGGATTTGTATTCCTTGTTTATGAGCTCGTTTGAGTTCTAATTCTGCTTGAGCTCTTGGGTATAGAGTTGCTTTTTTGGAGGTTTGCAGATGGTGTAGCGCTTCTGTCGTCGAACCAAAGATTTCCAATAATTTAAAGAAAGTAATCGGGCCGATATTTTCTGAATTTATCAGTTGAATACTATCGATTATTTCTTGTTCTGAAGCCACTTTTATTTCTGCTTTTTCTTAAAGGTTATTTTGCTTTCTGTCCCATTAATCAGGCGGCCGATGTTGGCATGGTGTCGGACGAGAATCAGAACGGCGATACCTGCATAAAAAATGCTGTAAACCGGTTCTGTTAAGAAGAATGCGTATATCGGAACCAAAATGGCAGCCGTAATTGCAGAAAGAGAAGAATAGCGAGTGGCAAAAGCTATAACAAGCCAAGTCAAAAGGGCTAAGCCAGCTAATAATGGGTTTGTCGCAAGAATAAAGCCGAATGTTGAGGCGACTCCTTTTCCACCTTTAAATTTTAACCAAATGGGAAAGTTATGGCCGATAATCCCCATGGTTCCGGCAATTAGAGATGCCATAATATTTGTACTGGTGATAAAACCGCAGAAAACATATGTTTGTTCCGGTACAAAGTGATAGGCTGCATAAGCGGCAATACCAGCTTTGGAAGCATCAAGGAGAATCGTTAGAAGCGCAAGTGTTTTACTACCGGTGCGGAGAACGTTGGTAGCACCAATGTTGCCTGAACCGATTTTACGGATGTCGCCATAGCCGGCGAGAAAGCATAGAACAAGACCGAAAGGAATGGAGCCGAGAAAGTATCCGATAGCTCCCCAGATTGTAAAGGTTATCTCTGTGCTCATATGTTTTCTCCTTATGTTGTTATTTTTTTCTTCATAACCGTTTTGAGGGGTTTTTGCAACCCTGTTTTTGTCTCTAAGGTTATTCATCAACAAAGTTTTTTGGCGTAAAGCGCAAATATTAGGTGACAAACACGATAATTTTGCTAGTATTGGAGAAAATTAATATCTCAAAGAGTTTATTATGAAACCAATTTATAAACGTATTTTACTCAAGCTTTCCGGTGAGGGCCTTATGGGCGGGAAAGATTTTGGGATGGATGCTGAAGTTATTAAAAAACTGGCAGCACAGATTAAAAAAATCCATGAAAAAAAGGTGGAGATATGTATTGTTGTTGGTGGCGGCAATATTTTTCGCGGTGCGAAAGAGGCCTCTGCCGGAATGAATCGGACGGTTGCGGATCATGTTGGTATGTTGGCAACGGTAATGAATGCGCTTTATATTCAAAATGCGCTGGAGATTATTGGTGTATCTGCTCGTGTTTTATCAGGTTTGAATATTCCCGAGGTTTGTGAACATTATGTTTATCGTCGCGCTCTTCGCCATTTAGAAAAGGGGCGGGTCGTTATTTTTGCGGCCGGAACTGGTAATCCTTATTTTACAACGGATACAGGAGCCGCTTTGCGTGCTTCTGAAATGCAGTGTGATGTTATTTTGAAGGCAACGCAAGTTGATGGGGTTTATACGGCTGATCCTAAAAAAGATGCTGAGGCTCGTCGCTTTGAGGTTGTTAGTTTTGATGAGGTTATCAGTCGACAGCTTAAGGTAATGGATGTTGCGGCGGTGGCTTTGGCTCGTGAAAATAATATTCCGATAGTTGTTTTTTCTCAGCATGAGCCGAATGCTTTGGAAAAAGTTGTGGCCGGAGAAGGTAGTTTTACAATAATTAGAAAAGAGGTATAGTCAGATGTCAGATTTTAGTACAATCAAGCAAGATGTGCAGACGCGTATGGATAAAACAATCGATACGTTGAAAAATGATTTTTCCGGGTTGCGTGCCGGTCGAGCTCATGTCAGTTTGTTGGATGGTATTATGGTTGAAGCTTACGGATCATTGACGCCGTTGGCTCAGGTCGGTACAGTTTCAGTTCCTGATGCTCGGACTTTGTCTGTTGCTGTTTGGGATAGAGGGCTGGCAAAGGCTGTTGAAAAGGCTATTATGGAATCGGACTTGGGACTGAATCCTGCTTCTGACGGGCAGCTTATTCGTATTCCTATTCCGCCGTTGAGTGAGGAACGTCGGAAAGAATTGATTAAGGTTGCGGGAAAATATTCTGAACAGAATAAAGTTGCTATTCGCAATATCCGTCGCGATGGTTTGGATGATATTAAAAAACTGAAAAAAGATAATGCGATTTCTGAAGATGATGAAAAACGTTTCGGAAACGAGATTCAAAAGTTGACGGACGAAGCAATTAAGAAAATTGACGAGTTGTTGGCGCAAAAAGAAAAAGATATTCTTCAAGTCTAGAAAGTTTGAATTGTGGCTGAACAAAGTGGTAAAAAGTTACGCCATGTTGCTTTGATAATGGATGGTAACGGGCGTTGGGCTCAAAAAAGAGGTCTTCCCAGAGTGATGGGGCATCGAAAGGGTGCCGAGGTGGTTAAGGAGATAACCCGAGCTGCCGGTGAGTTGGGAATCGAGTTTCTGACGCTTTATGCTTTTTCTACAGAAAACTGGAATCGATCTCCTGATGAAGTGGCTGCTTTGATGGCTTTATTGCGCCAGTATTTGAAATCTGATTTGAAAGAAATTCAAGAGAATGGGGTGCGTATCTTTTTTATCGGTGAGCGAGATATGCTTGATGCCGATATTGTCGAAATGATGGGTGATCTGGAGCGAGCTACAGCGCACAATACAAAGATGACGTTGTGTGTTGCTTTGAGTTATGGGGCTCGTCAGGAAATCGTTAGCGCCGTTCGAAAAATTGCAACCCTTTCTAAACGAGGGGATATATCACCTGAAGATATTGATATTAAGGTGGTTTCAGATATGCTTTATACACGAGATATGCCTGATCCTGATTTGATTATTCGAACCAGCGGTGAGCAGCGTATCAGTAATTATCTTTTGTGGCAGGCCGCTTATTCGGAATTCTTTTTTACATCAACACTGTGGCCGGATTTTAGTAAGGCTGAATTGGAACGTATTATTGGAAACTTTAACTCACGGGAGAGGCGATATGGAAAAAACTAAACTGTACTCATTGTTAAAAAGGACTGCGACGGCGGTGGTTTTAATTCCGATTACAATTTGGTGTTTGTACGCCGGTTATCCGTTTGCTCAGGTTTTTGCTTTGATTTTTGGGGCAATGTTTTCGTGGGAATGGGCTCAGATGGTGCCAAACAAACGTCCGGCATTTTATGCTGTCGCTTATATGTTTGTTATGGTGGCTGCTGTTATGGGGGTAGCTTATCTTGAGGTTTTATTGGGGGCGATGTTGCTTGTTTGGTTTAAATCGTCAAAAGAAGCCCATCGTCGTTTGTTGGTGTTGGGGGTGCCGTATATTTCTGTCGGTATCGGCTCAATAATGTGGTTTTATGAGTTGGTTGGCTATTTGGCAACTTTTTGGTTTTTATTGGCTGTTTGGTGCGTCGATATTGGTGGTTATGTTGTCGGCTGTACTTTGAAAGGGCCAAAATTAGCTCCGAAAATCAGTCCGAATAAGACATGGTCAGGATTGTTTGGCGGCGTGCTTTTTTCTGTTATTGCCAGTTTAATTTTCTGCTACTTTGTCGGGGCTGCCAGCCACTATTTGTTTTATGGTGTTTTGGCTGCTGTTATTGCTGTTGTGGCTCAAATTGGTGATTTGGTCGAATCGTCAATTAAACGTCATTTAGGGTTAAAAGATTCGAGCAACTTGATTCCCGGACATGGTGGGGTATTTGATCGTATTGATGGTTTGGTTTTTGCTGCACCGCTGGTTTATGTTTTGTTTAGATATGCATTGTTTTTGCTGTAAAGGTTAGAGAGATGGATTGGGTAATTAATGCTGCTTATTATGTTGTGCCTTTTGTTGTTCTGTTGGGCGTTTTGGTTTTTGTTCATGAATTTGGACATTATTTGGTGGCCAAATTATGTGGTGTGAGTGTTGCTGAATTTTCAATCGGATTTGGTAAAAAAATCTGGGGACGCAAAGATAAGTCCGGAACGGAGTGGAAGCTTTGTGCTATTCCTTTAGGCGGATATTGTAAGTTTTTAGGTGATGGTGATGCAGCCAGCTCTACTGATGAAAGTGCCGATTTATCCGAGGAAGATAAAAAACATGCTTTTGCTTTTCAAAATCCATTTAAAAAGTTAGCGATTGTAGTTGCCGGTCCGGGGGCAAATTACTTGTTTGCTATTTTAGTTTTTGCCGGTGTCTTTTTCTTTTTGGGAAAGATTGATTTTCCGCCGGTGGTTGGTGATGTTATTGCCGGCGGTGCGGCTGAACGCGCCGGAATATTGCCAGGAGATAGGGTGTTATCTGTTAACGGAAAAAGTGTTTCGACATTTGATGAGGTTCGTCAAGAAGTTGAAATGGCTGTTGATTTAAATGTCAAAATTAAGCTGGAAAGAGAGGGTAAGATTATTGATTTGGCTTTTCCTTTGCAAGTTATATCAATTGCAGATGAACCGAATCAGAAAGATATTACAAAGCCGATGTTGGGGATACGTTCGGTTAATGTTGTCGAAATCCAGCCTAAAAATGTTTCTTTAGCGGAGGCTTTCGTTTCTGCCGCTTCTGAAACATGGCGTTTGACGGAAGTAACGTTGCGTGGTGTCGGTCAGATGATTACCGGAAAACGCAGTGCTGATGATGTTGGCGGAATTATTCGTATTGCCGAGATGTCCGGTGATATCAGTAAGCAGAATGGCGGGTTGGACTTTTTAATTTTTATGGCGATGCTGTCAATTAATTTGGGTTTATTAAACTTGTTTCCAATTCCATTATTAGATGGCGGTCATGTTATTATTTATCTGATTGAGATTGTTATCGGACGTGAATTAAATGAACGAATTAAAGATTATGTCTTTAGGTTGGGTTTGGTTTTAATTATTTCGTTGATGCTGTTTGCAACATATAATGATTTTGCTCATTTGTGGAACAGATGGTTTTCTTAATTTTTGAGGATTATCCAATATGAAAAAAATGAAACTGTGGACTATTCTTTCTTCTTTATCAGTGGTTGCTTTTAATGCTCAGGCTTCCTCGTATGTTCGTGATATTCAGGTTGATGGTCTGCAGCGTGTGGAACTTGAAACTGTTCTTTCTTATGTCGATATAAAAAAAGGATCTGTCGCCAGTGACGAAAAACTTGATGGTGCACTGAAACAGCTTTATGCCACCGGTTTGTTTAATGATGTATCTATGAATGTTAAGCAAGACGGGATGTTGGTGATTAATGTTGAGGAGAATCCTGTTATCAATAAGGTTTTGTTTGATGGAAATGATAAAATTGATGATTCGATGTTGGAAACAGAAGTTCAATTGAAACCTCGTTCGATGTTTTCTCGCTCAAAAGTTCAGGAAGATGTGCAGCGTATTTTGGCGGTGTATAAGCGAACGGGACGTTATGCCGTTGTTGTAGAACCGCAGATTATTAAGCGTGATCAAAATCGTGTCGATTTGATTTATAATATTAATGAAGGGCCGATAGCTTTAATTGATAAAATCAATTTTGTTGGAAATAAATATTATTCGGATGATGATTTAGCGGCAGAGATTATGAGTAAAGAGAGCCGTTGGTATCGAATTTTTTCATCCGCAGAAAATTATGACGCAGAAAAAACAAATTATGATAAGGAGTTGTTGCGGCGTTTTTATTTGAAACGCGGTTATGCTGATTTTCGTGTCGTATCTGCTGTGGCGGAGCTTAGTCCGGATAAGAAATCGTTTGTTGTTACTTATGTTTTGGATGAGGGGAATCGCTATAAAGTTCGTTCTACTTCAGTCGTTTCTGATATGGCCGATGTTGATGCGGCTCCGTTGCAGGAAGATTTGTTACTTCAAAGCGGTGAATGGTTTAATGCTAATGCCGTTGAAAAGAATGTTACTTCTTTGACAAATGTTTTGGGGCAGAAAGGTTTTGCTTTTGTTGATGTTGAACCAGAACTGACTAAAGATACGGCGGCTAATGAAATTGATATTAACTATCATATTCGAGAAGGTGAGCGTATTTTTGTTGATCGGATTAATATCAGCGGTAATACTCGGACGCATGATGAAGTTATTCGTCGAGAATTTAGAATTGAAGAAGGCGATGCTTTTAATGTATCTAAAATAAAAGATTCCCGCAGAAATGTTGAAAATCTGGACTATTTCAGCAAGGTTGATATTGAAACTGTGCCGACAGATGATAATAAAGCAGATATAAATGTGAATGTCGAAGAAAAGTCTACGGGATCGTTTAATGTTGGTATTGGTTATTCAACAGTTAATGGCGCTTTGATTCGAACCGGTATCAGTGAAAATAACTTCCGCGGTGTTGGTCAGCGTTTGGGGTTTGATGTCGGAATTTCACAAAGAGCTCAGGAATATGATTTGAGTTTTACCGAACCTTATTTTCTGGGACGTCGTTTGCGAGCCGGTTTTGATTTGTTCCGAACAGAAGAAGATTATCAGGATGAAGGATCTTATGATAGCGAAACAAATGGTGGTCGTTTGCGTTTGGGGTGGAATTATACTGATGATTTATCTCAACAGGTTCGTTATACATTGCGTCAAGATGAAATTCGTAATGTTGATAGTGACGCCTCTCGTTATATTAAAGAAGAAGAAGGAAAATATATGAACTCTTCTGTCGGACAGACAACTGTTTATGATAAAAGAGACAGTGCACTGAATCCGAAAGAAGGATATTTCTTAAGCTTTGGAAATGATGTTGCCGGCTTGGGGGGAGATGAAAAATATCTTAAGTTTGATGCTAAAGCGTATCAGTATTATACGTTAGCTGATTATTATACCTTTAAATTATTTGCTAATGCCGGGTATATTGTGGGATATGATCATAAAGATGTTCGGTTGTCTAATCGTTATTATCTTGGCGGGTCAACACTTCGAGGGTTTGATGTTGCCGGTATTGGTGCGCGTGACAAATATACAAAAGATGCGTTAGGTGGTAACTGGATGGTTTATACCGGTGGAGAGGTTATGTTTCCAATCGGATTGGATGAATTGGGAATTAAAGGTCGTACTTTTGTTGATATGGGGATGTTGGGCAAACCAGATAATATGCATGAAGATGTGGATTATTCTGATAAACCTCGTGTGGCTGCCGGCTTTGGCTTCCAATGGTTGTCACCGCTGGGGCAGATTGATATTGATTTCGGTTTCCCGATTGTAAAAGAGAAGTATGATGAAACGCAGCTTTTCAGACTTAATTTTGGTACTCGTTTGTAATTTTCTATGGAGGGATAAGATATGGTTGATACGAGATTTTTTATTAACAAAGGGCCTTTTTCTCTGGAGAAAGTTGCAGAAATTTGCGATGCAACATTAGTTGATGCTTCTCAAAGCGGTGTTATGATTTCTGATATAGCAACGCTTGAAAAAGCTGGCGAAGGTGAGATTTGTTTCTTTTTTGATAAGAAAAAGAAGGCTCAAGCAACAGAGATTAAAGCTACAGCTTGCGTCACAACAGAAGAATTTAAAAATTTGATACCGCAAGGTGTTGCTGTTTTGGTTTGTGCTAATCCTCATTTGGGCTTTGTTAAATTAAATTATGCTTTATATGCTGAACCTCGTCCAGTTCCGGAAATTCGTCCGACAGCAGTCATTTCAAAAACAGCTTTGATTGGTGAAAATTGTTATATCGGTGATGGTGTTGTTTTAGGTGATAATGTTAAAATCGGAGATAACTGTATTTTGGAAGCCAATTGTGTGATTGGTCATGGGTGTCAAATCGGTAATAATTGTCGTATCGGAGCTAATGCCAATGTTGCATATTGCTTGATGGGTAATGATTGTTACATTTATGGCGGTGCCAGAATTGGTTGGGATGGTTTTGGTTTTATGATGCTGCAAGGACAGCATAAACGTATTCCGCAGGTCGGGCGTGTTATTATCGGCAATGATGTCGAAATTGGCGCCAA
>CAYLIN010000053.1:0-8875 GCA_964383725.1 uncultured Azospirillaceae bacterium
GATAGTTAACTGTCAAAGGAAAGAAATCCTGATCTGCCTTTGCCTCTTTTGCTGCGCACACTGTCGCAATAACCTCTGTTCCGCCATAGGTAACGACAACGGCACCTGTAGCCTGTCTTGCCATTTTCCCAGTTTCTAATACCAACTTGCGACCGCCCCATTCCATTTCTTTGCGGCACACTTTAAAATCGATCATATTTCTTTACCTTTCTTCATACAATCATCTACCTGCCCCATGCAGGATTTTTATAAAAAGAACTGCAAAGCATCATTGCCCGCAGTTCCATAAAATTACCACAACATCGCGTGTTTATGGTACGGAGAAAATAAATTTAGGCAGGCAGCTGGAGTGAAAAACAGGACAACAAAAATTTTAGCGTAGACCCACCTACGTGAATTTTTGTTGTCCCGTATTTTTTGCTCCAGATGCCGCATAAATTTATTTTCTGAGATCCAATTTCTTAATCAAATCCTGATATCTGCTTTCGCTTTTACCTTTTAAGTAATCCAAAAGGTGACGACGACGGCTGACTTTCTTCATCAAACCCAGACGAGAGTGAGTATCTTTGGCATGAGTTTTGAAGTGTTCAATCAGGTTATTGATTTCAGCTGTCCAAATTGCAATCTGAACTTCCGGAGAACCGGTATCGTTCGGATTCAGACCATAAGCTTTAACTAATTCTTTTTTCTTTTCATTAGAAATCGACATCATATTTTCCTTATTTATTAAGATTAAAAACCCGAACCGGAGAAATTTTGCGTTCCTCGATTCGCACTATTGCAACCAATTGTCCATCATGAGTAACAGCGGCTTCTTTTCCAATCAAGTTTGATACGTCAAACAGTTTTGGGGACAGCCCCTGTCCTTGACGAAGCTTGGTCGCTTCAACTTCCCCTACAGCTATGACCGCGATGTCGCGCAGACAAGTTATTAAAGGAAGCAAAACTTTTTCAAGGTCTTTACCATACTCCATATTTTTTATATTTTCCAGCAAAATCTTTTGACTCAAGTCAAAATTACCGCATTTTGTTCGCCGAAGTTCCTCTAAATAGCCCAACGTCCCCAATTTGCGAGCAATATCCCGCCCCAATGTTCGAATATATGTTCCCTTTGAACAACCGACACGAAACTTTGCCCGATTCGCAGACATTTCTTCCACGAGTTCCAGAGAATAAATTTCAACTTGGCGTGAGGGCATCTCTACCTCTTCACCCCGACGAGCCAAATCATACGCTCGCTGCCCGTTAATTTTGATAGCGGAATACGCCGGCGGCACTTGTGTTATCTGCCCCAGAAAAGACGGTAAAATCTGCAAAATTTCATTTTTTGTCGGAGTGCGACCACCGCTCTCAGTCACCGTTCCTTCCGTATCGCCGCTATCGGTTTCGCATCCCCACTTAACAATAAATTCATATTCCTTGGCACCATCCGTCACATAAGGAATAAGCTTTGTCGCCTCCCCGAAAGCAATCGGCAAAACACCTGTTGCAAAAGGATCTAATGTCCCACAATGCCCATTTTTTTTGGCATTAAACAATCGGCGTGTCAAATTCACCATCTGTGTTGATCCCATATCTCTGGGCTTATCAATAATCAGCCAACCGTTGACCTCGTTTCCTTTTTTATGACGCATATAAAACCTCGCTGTTATTTCTTCTTTCATAAAAGAAAGGCTGAAAATTGTCAACGCGTTTAAAAAGCCTAAGGCTTCGGATTTCTCCGAAGCCTTAGACTAATCAAAATCAGAACCATTGCCACCACTTTTTGCGAACAGATTGCTCTGGCTGACGAGGCTTTTCATCTTCGTCTTCTTGAGCATCCCATCGCCACTGCTTTTCACGCAACGTTGAAAAATCAGGCTGGATTCCGGCATAATCAAAATAGTTCAGACGGAATGACAGATCAAAGAAAATCAGACGTTTTGCCGTACAGGTCGGTGAAGAAGAAATCTCCGTGAGATTACCATTTCGACCGACATGATAAAGGACGAAAAGCTCATCTTGTTTCAAAACGATAAGGTTTTTCCATTGCAGATAAACCTCTCCTTCAAACGCTTTGATGTAACTGTCACCATCACGAAATCCGAGAATAACTGTATGCAAATGCGCATGCTCGTTAATACTCTTCATTATTTTGTTCTCGATGATAATCATTGACGAAGTCCACACTGGCCCTAAAACATCAAAACGTTCATCATTGATCCACGCAATGCTACTGTAACGACATCTTGCCTGCTCATCAAAGCTATAAGCGACACATTCTGCCATAGACAAATCCGCATAGAGCTTTCTGATATGTTTTCCTGAAAGCTCAAAACTAGAAACAAGATAGTGCCCATCCTGACAAAGCCGCCAGAAAAAATCTCCTCTTTCATTGAAGTGCCCAAGTGAAATTTCCACCTGTGGTGCTTTGACAAAGACATACTCCCGCCCTTTATGAAGCAAAACACCGCCACGATAAGAACGATAATATGTATCAACATATTTCAAACACTTTTGCGTCTCGGGAAAATACAGGAAAATAACACTATCCCGTAGCTCAACATCATAAGTTTCAATGACATAAATTCCGGAGAGACATTCATAAGTGGCATCGCATCCTAAAGCAAGTTCTTTTACCGTTCCCTGAATCTGTAAATACCATTCGCGTCCTTTACTGTAAATGAACGCACCACCAAGATACTCGGCTTTGGTAAACATACTGGGACCGGCGACAAGTCCATTCTCTGTCTTAGCGTAAATTCTTGATTTTTTTACACTCCAACCGATGAATAATTGTTTGTCATCTTCCTTAAAGAAAGGAGCAGTTCCAACTACCTCTTCATAGGCCTTCTTTTCCTCATTCCAAACCTGCAAAGTATAGGTCTGAATAACTCTAAAGTTTTTTCTTTGGTTCATATTGTAAATAATTTTAGTTAATAATTATGTTTTCTGTCCAAAAAGATACAAAAAATCAAATACAGAGTCAACAAAAAACCGGCGCTGTCAAGCAGCACCGGTTTTCTTCATCTGCGATACAATACTGTACATTGCAGAACTCTGTCTTCTTTATCAAAGCGAGTTCCTTTATCCACAAAATACTCAACACGACCATCGGAAAGCGTCTGACACTCAAGACCGCGGGCAATTTTCTTGTAAGAAACGACTTCATCAAAACTTTCAATAGCCTCGCCTTCTTGACGAATAAACAGATAGTTAACCGGCAAACACAGAACAGAAATATCCAACATCTGCAGTTTACCTGTCGTCGCACTCAGTACGGTAACAAGATCTGATACCTTTCCCGGATAGTACAGCCTTCCTTTGTAACTGTAGCAGATACGTCCGTCAGGAGTAATCAGCAGTTTATCACAAAGCAGGCTATAGTCCTTCGGTAAAACGACATGAGAATCAGGAAGCCTCTGATACTCCTCAGGTTCAGGTACAAGATAAGGATCAGAAAGCGCTTGATACTCCTTAGATGAAACATGATGAGTAGCTGAGCAGATCTTCTCAAATTTATCTGCTACTTCATTGTAATGACGAATAACCACTCGGGTATCGTCAATACGAACGACTTGAAAAATAGGTATTGATTCCATAATTGTAAGAATTAATTATATGATTTGATAAGTAAGTCCTATATTCTTCTGCCTAAAGAGTCAAGAAAAAACCGCCAAACGGCGGTTTCAAAAACTATTGCAAATCTTGAGCAACTTTAGGATCTCGCAGAAGTTTTTCAATCTTATCAACTTCGGCAAAACTATTATCTATCCGAAAATTAATTTCCGGCACATAACGCAACTCGGTCTTGTGCCCGATAACTTTACGAAAATGGTTAGCAGCCAATTGCAAAGCTTCTCGTACATCCTCATTTTTTGTATCATCAGAAGTGATAAAATAAACATTACAATACTTCAAATCAGGCGCTACTCTGGCTTCCATAATCGTCACCATCGCGTTGATACCTTCCAGATTACGCACTTCATCACGTTCAATCTCTCCGGCAATAATTCTTTTAATCTCTTGCCCCACACGCAACTGACGCTGTGACGGTTCTTTATTCTCTGCCATATTTTTTCTCCTTATATCATCTTAAGCTTAGATATAATCGGAAAAATGAAATTAATCAAGCCCTAATAAAGCCTCCTAAAAGATTGGATAGCGTGCGTGAATAATAGGATTTTAGGGTGGTAAAAGCGGAGTGTACAAAATAGTACATGAGCATTTTGCCAACCCGCTAAATCTGTATTAGTCACCAGCTAGACAAGCTTTTTTATAGGACTTCACGACGCCCCACATGATCCGCCGCCGATATAATACCTTCCTGCTCCATACGATCAATGAGAGAAGCCGCACGGTTATAGCCGATTCTCAAACGACGTTGAATGTAACTGGTCGACGCCTTTTTATCAGATTGCACAATTGCCACAGCCTGAGAATATAAATCCTCATCACTGCCACTGCCAAAATCACCTTTATCAAAAACAGCACCACCCTTGTCGGTATTCAACTCACCCTCTGTCACTGCCTCAACATATTCAGGTTCTTTCTGCGATTTCAAAAATTCAACCACCGCCTCGACTTCACTATCTTTGACAAATGGCGCATGAACACGATTCGGACGTTGTCCGGCCGGCATATAGAGCATATCCCCCATACCAAGTAATTGTTCCGCCCCTTGTTCGCCTAAAATAGTACGGCTATCGATTTTCGAAGTCACTTGGAAACTGATACGGGTTGGGAAGTTGGCCTTAATCGTACCGGTAATAACATCGACAGACGGACGTTGCGTAGACATAATCAGATGGATACCGGCAGCACGAGCCATCTGCGCCAAACGCTGAATAGCGGCTTCAACATCCTTACCGGCAACCAACATCAAATCGGCCATTTCATCAACCACGATGACAATATATGGCAATGGTGTCAAATCTAATTCCTGTTCTTCAAAAATCGGCTTTCCTGTTTCCATATCAAAACCTGTCTGCACCGTACGCATAACCTTTTCGCCGGAAGTTCGTAATTCTTCCAAACGCTTGTTGTAACCGGTAATATTACGGACATTTAATTTTGCCATTGCCCGATAACGGTCTTCCATTTCTTTCACTGCCCATTTCAAACCGATAACAGCTTTTGCCGGATCGGTAATCACCGGCGTCAGCAAATGCGGAATGCCGTTATACATCGTAAACTCGAGCATTTTCGGATCAATCATAATCAGTTTGCATTCATCAGGGCGCATTCTGTACAACAAAGAAATAATCATCGAGTTGACCCCGACAGACTTACCGGAACCGGTCGTACCGGCAACCAGCAAGTGTGGCATTTTTGCCAAATCGGCATAGACATTTTTGCCACCGATATCTTTACCCAAAGTAATAGTCAACGCAGCACTAGCTTCTTTGAAATCACTGCTTTCCAACAATTCACGCAGATAAACAATCTCTCGTTTCGGATTCGGCAATTCAATACCGATAGTATTCGACCCCGGAACTACGGCAATACGTACCGACACGGCACTCATTGAACGAGCAATATCATCAGCCAAACCAATAACCCGAGCACTTTTTGTTCCCGGAGCTGGTTCCAATTCATAGAGAGTAACAACAGGCCCCGGACGAACCTTAACAATCTTGCCGTTAACACCAAACTCTTGCAAAACCCCTTCCAAATCCAAAGCGATTTTATCAAGCTCTTTCTGATTGACATTAGCCACTTTTTCCTTATTCATTGTCAACAAATTCAAGTCCGGACAACGATACCCATCATCAACTTTCTTCGGCTTGGAAACTTTAATTTCTTGAGGTTTCGACTTAGGAACAATTGGCTTTTCTTCCTCATCCGACAATTTCGGTTCTTTTCTGGCTCTCGGTTCGCGCTTACGCCGTGGTTTTTCTTCGCTCCGATGTGATGTCAATTTCGCACATACACCTTTCGTCCAAACACCCATGGTCATCAATGCCGTCACAATGGTCAAAATAATCTTTTTGAAGGTAAGATACCAACCTTTTAAGGTTAAACCACAAGCCAAATTAAACGCCAATAAAGAAACAATTCCAAACACAGCGAACAACAAATAACGTCCATAAGCAAATGCCTGAAAACGATTGAGAAGAGTCATAAACTGACGGGATAAAAACAAGCCAATATTACCTCCGGTTTTTAACTCTCCCCAATACGGACGAAGCAAACTGACAAACACTGCCAGAGATATCGTTCCCAGAACAAAAGCAAAAATGCGCCAATACGGATGAACCAAATTTCTGAGGCGTAAAAAACTATACCCCCACAAAAACAATGCCAATAAAAACACCGGTAAAGCAAATCCAGTCCATGTTAAAATCACATCCGCATTTGTCGCTCCGTAAAGTCCCAAATAGTTCTGTATCGGATGAGATGACGCCACATTAACAGCGCTGTCGAAATGATGATAAAACAGACATGATGCCCACAAGCTCACCACCCAAACCATAATTGCCAACCCAAACAAGCGCCAACCGATTTTAGCCCACAATGTTTTCTCTTTTTTCTTCTTTTTCGCCATTGCCTTTACCTGTAAAAATGCAGAATTTAACGGCAGTATAGCGTCAATTTCTCAAAATTATCTTAACAAACATTGTGAACAGAGCATAACCGGCTTTTAAAACTTGACTTTTCCCATTCAATCAATAAAGATTTTCAAGATATTAATAATAAGGAACATTAATAAATGAAGTACACTTTTGTTTTCCCCGGACAAGGTTCTCAGTTTGTCGGAATGGGAAAAGAATTGGCCGATAATTTTACTTCGGCCCGTGACGTTTTTCAGGAAGTTAATGACGCGCTTTCACAAGATTTATTCAAGATTATGGTTGAAGGCCCCGAAAGTAATTTGATTTTGACATCAAACGCACAGCCGGCTCTGATGGCTCATTCTATGGCTGTGGTCAGAATTCTTGAAAAAGACTTTGGAATTTCAATAAAAGATTATGCGAGTTTTGTAGCTGGTCACTCTTTGGGGGAATATTCGGCTGCCTGCGCTGCCGGCGTATTCTCATTGACTGATACAGCTAAATTACTCCGTACCCGCGGCGACGCCATGCAAAAGGCCGTTCCCGTCGGGGTCGGAGGAATGGCTGCGGTCATCGGCGCCTCTTATCAAGATGTTTCTGCTTTGGCAGAAGCTTGTGCCGATGAAAAAAACATTTGTGTTGCCGCCAATGATAATGCTGACGGACAAGTTGTTTTGTCCGGACATCTGGCCGCGATTGAAAAGGCGGTCGAAATTGCTTCGGAATTTGGTGCAAAACGTTGCATCAAACTTCCGGTCAGCGCCCCTTTTCACAGCCCGCTGATGCAACCGGCTGCAGAAGTCATGGCCGAAGCTTTGCAACAAGTCAAAGCTCATACGCCGACTGTGCCGTTGATTTCAAACGTGGCTGCCTCTGCAGTTGACAACGCAGAAACAATCGTTGCCAACTTGGTCAAACAAGTCACCGGCTCTGTCCGTTGGCGTGAAACGGTTGATTATCTGGCCGAACAGAATGTTGAAAATGTTGCCGAACTGGGAGCTGGAAAAGTGCTCTCCGGTATTATCAACCGCAGCAAAAAAGGAATAACTGCCATTTCTGCCGGCTCTATTGCCGAGATTGAAGAATTGGCAAAAACACTACAAAAATAAAGGGTGTACTCTTAAAGAGCGCATCCGCACCAATATTAACAAGAAAGATTGGGATGTTTGAGATGAATAACGTTATACTTTTCAGAGCCGGAACGGAGCGTACATAAACGTACGTGAGTACCGGAAGCTGAAAATATGACGTTAGACACTCAAAGAGCACAATCGTGAAAGGAAAAAACATGTTTAGATTAGATGGTAAAGTAGCCCTCATCACCGGTGCAGCCGGTGGTATCGGTGATAAAATTGCCCGCACATTGCATGCTCAAGGCGCAATCTTGGCTTTGACAGACATGCGTGAAGAACCAATGTTGAAATTAAAAGCAGAACTCGGCAGCAATGTTGAAGTTTTCACAGCCAACCTGACAAACGCTGATGACGTTAAAAACTTGGTTGAAAAAGTTGAAGAAAAATTAGGTCGCATTGATATTTTGGTTAACAATGCCGGCTTGACCCGTGACAACCTGTTCATTCGCATGAGCGATGAAGATTGGCAGTTGGTTTTGGATGTTAACTTGTCTGCCGGTTTCAAACTGGCTAAAGCTGCGGTTCGTGGCATGATGAAACGTCGTTTCGGCCGCATCATCGGTATTGCTTCTGTTGTTGGCGTGACAGGTAACGCCGGTCAAGCTAACTACTCTGCTTCAAAAGCAGGTATGATTGCGATGAACAAATGCTTGGCTCAAGAAGTTGGTTCTCGTGGCATTACAGTTAACTCTATCGCCCCGGGTTTCATCAGAACACCGATGACCGACGTTCTGCCGGAAGATGTTAAAAAAGCTCTGTTGGCTAAAATTCCAGAAGCTAAACTCGGTGAAGCTCAAGACATCGCCAACGTTGTTGCTTTCTTGGCCTCCGACGAAGCTCAGTACATCACAGGTCAAACCATCAACATCAATGGTGGTATGGCAATGATTTAAGCTGCCACAGCTCAAAAAAAAGCGCTATGGAATACCATAGCGCTTTTTTATTATCCAATTCAGATTTATTTAACTATTTTCATCTACAGTCAAAATCGGATATGTTCTTCATATCTAGGGCGTCAGAAACCCTAATCATAGATAGTCGCATAGTGTATTGCGACTAATAAATTATACGCCGCTTCTTGTCCATCGGACGGATGTCGGTGAATAAGGCTCAGCCAAATAAGCCGAGCCGTCTTTATCTATGAACGGTTTCTGAACATCCGCCCACCTTCTTCGGTGGGTTTTGTTTTAACAATAACTAAAGGATGTT
>CAYLIN010000054.1:0-8740 GCA_964383725.1 uncultured Azospirillaceae bacterium
TTTCACCCATTTTACCCAATTTGTCTACATGTTCGAGCAGAATAACTTCCATTTTCTTTCTCCTCTACTTACGCTGCAACATACGGCAATAAACCGAGGTAACGAGCACGTTTAATAGCACGAGCCAATTCTCTCTGTTTTTTTGCAGAAACTGAAGTGATACGACTTGGAATGATTTTGCCTTTTTCAGAAATATAACGAGAAAGCAATTTAACATCCTTGTAGTCGATTTTCAATCCGTCTTCACCGGAAAACGGACAATTCTTTTTTCTTCTAAAGAATACTTGTTTAGCCATTTTCTGTTCTCCTATTCTTCAACGGCAGCATCAGAACTGTCAGAATTAGCAGCTTCAGCTGAAAATTCATCAACACGAACTGTCATATAACGAATAACATCTTCATTCACACGCAACAATCTTTCATATTCAGCAATAGCTGTTGCCGGAGCTGAAATGTTCAAAAGAACATAATAACCTTTACGATTCTTTTTAATGCGATAAGCCAGGTTTTTCAAACCCCAGTTATCAACGCGGACAACTTCACCGCCCTGACCGGCAATAACATTGCTCATATCAGAAACCAGGCTGTTAACCTGAGAAGCGCCCAAATCTTGACGTGCAATTAACACGCTTTCATATTTGTTCATAAAAAATCTCCTTATGGATTCTCAACAAATGACCGAAAAACGGCCGGTTCTTGTATAGCTGCCCATTCAGACAGCAAGGGACGAAGTGCAACATACCACAATCATTCAAAAATGCAAGCATTTTAAACATTAAAATTTATACAATATTAACGTTTTCCGACTAGGATGAACGCATGTTAACAAGAATCAGGTCCTGAACAATGAAAAAAACATCGTTTTTTCTGGCTGCAACGCTTTTTTTTCTGCTTAGCGGTTGCACAAGTTTTTTAGAAGAAATAAACAAAGACAAACCCTTAATGGAAGGCTGTTTCGATTGTCTGTTGAAACCCTCTCCTAAAAAGCCCCAAGCCATCACAAGAAAACCTTGTGTCAACAAGCTTTACCACGGCCCGCAAAAAGACATTTACGAACAACAGAATCCTCAAACCGTTTACCCAAATGACGAATGCGCCATCGCCCTGCTCAATCAGGATACTCGTGAACTTGCCTATTGTTACGGCAATACATCCACTTCGGCCGAAAGCTGTGCTCGCCACTATGAAGAACTCGGCTTCACACGTCTGAGAGAAATCCCTTATAAAACAGCCAATTATGACTTCCTTCACGTTGACACCTACCCCACCAGACGATGGCGTGATGCCGAAGTAACTTCTCGTTGGTAATCCAGATGTTGGCTCGGATTAACACAATAACATTTAATGGCCTTGAAATCTTCAATGTAGATTTACAAGCTCAAATCTCATCCGGCTTGCCCAACTTTATCATTGTTGGTCTGCCTGACAAAGCCATTGCCGAAAGCAAAGAACGAATCCGCGCTGCACTACACTCTTTAGGACTTAACCTTCCGGCCAAACGTATTGTCATCAATCTGGCTCCCGCCGACCTCCTCAAAGAAGGATCTCATTTTGACTTACCGATTGCCTTAGCTTTACTGGCTGTTATGGGGATTGTTCCACAAGAAGAGCTTGAAAATCATCTGGTTTTGGGCGAGTTAGGATTAGATGGAACAATTTTACCGGTAAACGGTATTCTTCCGGCCGCAATCAGAGCTCATCAAATCACCAAAGGATTAATTTGTCCGGCTGACAATGGAAGCGAAGCAGCTTGGTCCGGACTAAAAAACATTATTGCAGCACCAAACTTGCTGGCTCTTATCAATCACCTCAAAGGCACACAAAATTTACCATTCCCAACACCACAAAAAGCCGAAGAAACAAAACATTTGCTAGACATGTCTGATGTTAAAGGACAGGAATGTGCCAAAAAAGCTTTTGAAGTTGCCGCTGCCGGCGGACATAACCTCTTAATGATTGGACCGCCCGGTTCCGGAAAATCAATGTTAGCAGCTCGCATGCCCAGTATTCTTCCGCCTCTTTCACCGGAAGAAGCACTGGAAACCAGTATGATTCACTCCATTGCCGGCGCCTTAAAAGACGGAAAAATATGTTTAGAACGCCCCTTCAGAGATCCGCACCACAGTGCCTCAACACCGGCACTGGTTGGCGGCGGACGCAAAGCACGTCCCGGAGACATTTCCCTTGCTCACAACGGCGTATTGTTTTTAGACGAACTCCCTGAATTTGCACGTTCAACACTTGAAGCTCTGCGCCAACCCCTTGAAAACGGACAAATAACATTATCACGTGTCAACGCTCATACATCCTATCCGGCGCGTTTTCAATTAATTGCAGCAATGAACCCTTGTCGCTGTGGTAATCTCGGAAACAGCGCTTTAGAATGCCCTCGAGCACCCCTCTGCGCCGCAGAATATCAATCCAAAATTTCGGGACCGTTACTTGATCGTATTGATATTCATATTGAAGTCCCTGCTGTCAGTCCCTGGGATTTAGCTGATGTAAAAACAGGAGAAACATCTGCACAAATTCGTTCCAGAGTCCTAAAAGCTCGTGCCATACAAGCAGCTCGTTTCAAAGAATTAGGACATCCGGAATTGCAAACGAATTCTCAGCTAACCGGCGCCCTGCTTGAAAAAGCAGCTCTTTTAGACAACGCCGCACAACAACTGCTTATCACGTTTGCAGAAAAAAACAACCTTTCAGCACGTGCTTATCATCGCACTTTGCGGTTAGCAAGGACAATTGCAGACTTGCAAAATGAATCAAAAATCCTTAAACTGCACATAGCTGAAGCTTTATCTTATCGAAGAAAATATGCATCCAATCGTTCATAGGAGATTAAATAATGAACAAAAATAAAACATTATCCTTTCTGTTGTCAGCCTTGCTGGTAACCGCTTGCAGCAAAGAAAGTCCGGAACTTCTGCCCTGTATGTGTGACGGCTCAGAATCCACCCTCGGTTTATTTGACTGCATGTGTGAACCAATGAAGAAAAAACCCGTTCGTCGAATTTCTTACATTCAAGACGAGCGTCCGGCCAACCAAACCCTTTATCTCAATCAAGAACAACGGGATGCTTATATCTACTTACACCAACGCCGCGACAGTTTTGCTCCTATAAAATTGGAACACGTTGACTTCCGTATTAAAAAAGGACGCAAATACGATGAGTTTGATACCAAACTCGGCAATTATCGTTTCCGTATTTTCGGCTGCAGAAGAGAAAACAAAAACGTCTTTCTTAACAAAGGCCGTACAATGCAAAAAGATATGCATTTCTTCGACATCTTCTATGAGCAAATGAACGATTATTATCCGGTTGTGGTTGAAAAGAACAATCCATACTACATGGAATCTGACCGCATTGCACATCCGGAATATCTTGTTACAGCTGAAATCGAAGACTATTTCATGAATATCTGTGATGAATTTGACTGGGAAAACGTTAAACAGAAAAAATTACGCAGCGGAACATCTGAAATAGCTGTCACATGGCGCATTACTGATTTAACCGGCGAAGATGTTTACTGCAAAGGCACTACCACCGGTTATGGCCAAATTTCAGAAGGAGAACCCAAAGGTGAAACATTGTTAATTGAACGAGCTTTTGAAGATGCCTTGAACAAGCTTCCGGAAATTGAATGTTTTAACAGCACTGTTTCTCAGAGAGTTCATCCTGACGACTTGAAAAAACAATTAGATTACATCAAGGAAAGATCAAGAACAACCACCTCTTTCCGTACTCAATACGATAAAGAGCTGAAAGGAATTGGCCTGTTGCAAGAATGTGCAACCGGCATTGCGCCCAATCCGCAAAACAACGATCTTGATCTACCAATTATCAGTGAAACAAGTGGAAACTCTGTTCAAAACCGTTATGTTCGTGGTCGTTATGACAACCAAGGAACCTTTATTGAAGATAAAAAAGGTGATGTCTTCGGACAACTAGACAATCGCGGTCGCTTTATCGAAGATAAAAAAATAAGCGGCGTTTCTTGTGTTAGCAAAAACGAAGTTCGAGGCACAAAAGTTAACGGACGCTTCATTGAACAAGTTGAAGGACCTTTGGTCGGTTTTGTTGATACAAAAGGAAACTTCATCGAAAACGCAATGATTGAAGAAGCTTCCGGTGTAATCGGCGACGGCTTCTGTGATGAAGGTCTTGAACCTCTATTTATCACCGAAACAACCATTGTTGAAACATCTGGAATTGGCGGTGACGGCTCTTGCATTGACGTTGTATCTGACAGTCGCCCTACAGGAAAAATCATTCGACAAAGCAACATAGATGGTTCTGAAAATGTATTCCGCGTTATGAACGATGAATGCATTGACGCAGCCGGAAACGTTATCATCACATCAAGCGGAAGCATTGAACAAAACGGTGGTGCAACCGGTTCTGGAATTTCCGAAACCATTGTTGTCCGTCAGGGTGACGAATGCATTAGCATTTCCGGTAACGGTATTGACCAGAATGGAGGCGTAACCGGTAGCGGAAGCGTCGTCGCAGATAACTACTTTAAACAAAAGGACGACAAAAACGTTGAAAAAATCATAGCAGAAAACAGCAATGAATGTGTTGCTGCGGTCAAATATCGCCGCATTCGCAACACAAGAACAGCTGGTCTGTCAATTGACCAACGTTGCCGTGCAATTGAAATCAATGATGACGCCTGCACTGTTGTTAAAAATTTGGAAGAAAACGTTACGATAGCAGATGACTACTGGATTGATGTTCCGCTGAATACAACAGAACCGGAAGCCGTAGCCAATCGCAACATGGCAGAAGAATCTTTTGCCAACGCCAACAACCGTTTCTGCATAAAAAATCATACACCTTATGACACACTCAACCCACAAAATCTGTACACTGTCAGAGCCTCTGTTGTTGCGGTTGAAAACACCAGAGGTCAAAAAGGTGCCGGCTTAATTATTGCAGATAATTTAATTTTAACGTCAGCTGATCTTATTGTTAAAGACAATAATAACTTTAACATTAAGACAATCAACGGCAAACAGTTCAAAGCTGGCGCTCTCCGCGTTAACCCAAACAAAAACGTTGCGGTTCTATTGCTCGAAACACCGACACAATACTCACCGCTTCCGTTGTCACTGGAATTACCGGAAGTTAACAAAGACATCTTAATGACCTTAGGTTTGCTTGATTTTGATAAAGAAGGCGAAGGTTATCTGGACAACAATGGTCGTGTCTTAGGTTATCGTTGGACAGAAGAACGTGGCGCCGAAATCATTGTTGATACTTTTGTTCAAAGTGTTACCGTCGGCGGTGCTCTGATTGATAAAAACGGCAACATTGTCGGTATTTCTCATGACAGCAAAAAACTTGAAGACGGACCGGATTTATTCATTCCGATTGAAACAGCTCTTAAGTCTTTAGGTTTAGAAATTTGCGGACGAGAATTCAAAGCTAAAAAACCGGCAGCAGTCAAAACCTATGAAACACCTTTGGCCGATGCCATTGATGCTTCAAAAGACAAAGCGCCTAAACCAATGACCGGAAAAGAGCGTAAATAAAAAACAAAAGCCTCCTTCGGGAGGCTTTTTTCTTATACACAAAACTTGCAATCCATCTTTTTTTTACCTAAATTAAAATCAAGATAGAAAAGGAAGAAACAAATGACCACAATTTTATGTATCCGTAAAAATGACAAAGTTGTCATGGCTGGAGACGGACAAGCCACTCTTGGAGAAACAGTTATTTTCAAATCAAAATCAGTTAAAGTTCGCCGCATTGGAAACGGCAATATCTTAGCCGGTTTTGCAGGAGCTGCTGCAGATGGAATAACGCTGATTGAGCGCCTGGAGGCCAAACTTGACAAACACGCCAACCAACTTAAACGTGCAGCTGTAGAGTTAGCCAAAGACTGGCGAATGGATAAATATCTGCGTCAATTACAAGCCTTTATGATTGTTGCAGATAAAGAAACTTCCTTAGTCATTTCCGGAACCGGTGAAGTTATGGAACCGGATGATGGCATTATCGGCATTGGAAGCGGAGGCAACTATGCCATGGC
Source organism: uncultured Azospirillaceae bacterium (assembly GCA_964383725.1). Lineage (GTDB taxonomy): Bacteria > Pseudomonadota > Alphaproteobacteria > RF32 > CAG-239 > CAZU01. Next base: position 6,040 of record CAYLIN010000054.1, read on the forward strand.
AGCAGCCAAAGCTCTCTATGATATTCCCGAATTAGAGCTGGATGACATCGCAAAAAAAGCAATGACCATTGCCGGTGATATCGATGTCTATACCAACCACAACATCATTATCGAAAGGATATAATTATGACAACCTTTAGTCCCCGCGAAATTGTATCCGAACTGGACAAATTCATCATCGGTCAAACCGATGCCAAAAAAGCCGTAGCCGTAGCCTTACGCAATAGATGGCGCCGAATGCAACTCCCAGAACAACTGCGTGAAGAAATCGTCCCCAAAAACATTTTAATGGTCGGACCGACAGGAGTTGGTAAAACCGAAATTTCTCGCCGTCTGGCAAAGTTAGCTAAAGCCCCTTTTATCAAAGTAGAAGCTACAAAATTTACTGAAATCGGCTATGTTGGACGAGATGTTGAAAGCATTATCCGCGACCTTGTCGAAACCGCATTAAACGAAACGCGAAAAACCTTACGCCAAAATGTAAAAATTAAAGCCGAAGCAAACGCCGAAGAGAGAATTATTGAAGCATTAGTCAGCTCTTCTGCCAGCGAGGAAACCAAAGAAAAGTTTCGCCGTTTATTCCGTGAAGGCCACCTAAACGATAGAGAAATTGAAATCTCTTTAATTGACAATTCCAACGCCTCTATGCCAACAGTAGACATTCCGGGAATGCCCGGCGCATCTATGGGCATGATCAGCTTGGGAGATTTGCTGGGAAATTCATCTGTCAAATACAAAACCCGCAAAATGTCCGTTGAAGAAGCTTATAAGCAAGTCATTATCGAAGAATCAGATAAATTATTAGATGATGATAACATTACAACAGAAGCCATCAAAGCAGTAGAAAATGACGGCATTGTATTTATTGATGAAATTGACAAGATTACAGGAAAATCAGATACAAGCCGAGGAGATATTTCTCGAGAAGGAGTTCAGCGTGATCTTCTTCCTCTCATTGAAGGAACAACTGTTAACACAAAACACGGCTCAGTAAAAACAGACCACATTTTATTTATTTGTTCCGGAGCTTTCCACCTGGCCAAACCATCAGACTTATTACCGGAATTACAAGGACGGCTTCCGATCAGAGTTGAACTACAAGCCTTAACCAAAGAAGACTTTGTTAAAATTTTAACAGAACCGCAAGCCAACCTAATTGAGCAATACACAGCTCTTCTGGGAACTGAAAACCTTACCTTAAAATTTGATGCGGAAGCTATTGAAAAAATTGCAGACATCGCTGTTGTTATTAACGAAAATATTGAAAACATCGGAGCAAGACGACTACATACGGTTTTAGAAATTTTATTGGAAGAAATCAGTTTTAATGCTTCTGAGCGTGGTGGAGAAACAATCACGATAACAGCTCAAATGGTTGAAGATAAATTAAACAAATATACAAAGTCAAATGACTTGTCTAAATTTATTCTGTAAACATGCCAACGCAAATAAAAACAAAAAAAGAAACAAATATCGGAATATTGCAGCAGGATTCCGCCGCAGTCGATTTTAACTTTGGAATTTATATTCACTGGCCTTTTTGCCTAAGTAAATGCCCCTATTGCGACTTTTATAGCAAAGTTAGCAAAGATGATAACCAAAATAAACTCATCAAGGAATATCTGGATGATCTGAACTATTATTACGAAAAGACAAAGGAAAGAACTGTTACTTCTATTTTTTTCGGAGGAGGCACACCGTCTTTAATAAAAGCAAACAATATTGAAAAGATCATTGACTTCATTTACAAACATTGGAAAACTGCCGATAATATAGAAATTTCCTTAGAAGCCAACCCCAACACACAAACACCCACTCTTTTCAGTGACTTACATCAAGCCGGAATTAATCGTTTGTCATTGGGGATTCAAGCTCTAAATGAAAATGATTTACGATTTCTGGGAAGAACACACAATCTTCAAGAAGCTCTCTCTGCTATAAATCAAGTCATCAAAACTTTTAACAATCACTCAATGGACTTAATTTACGCACGCCCTAACCAAACAACACTACAATGGGAAAAGGAACTCCGGCAAGCCGTCAAATTTGGCTTTAAACATCTATCTCTTTATCAGCTAACCATTGAAGAAAATACCATTTTTGGTAAAAAGGGCATCCAACCTATGGAAGAACAACAAGCGAGTGAACTCTATCTTTTAACAAATTCATTTTTAAGAGATAACGGATACCCGCAATATGAAGTATCTAATTATGCCCTTCCTGCATATGAATGTAGACACAATCTTCTCTATTGGCAAGGTGATGATTATCTTGGTATTGGCAAAGGAGCGCACGGCAGACTAAAAAAAGATGAAAAATTTTATGCTTTATCACACAAACGCCTCGCAGAAAAATTATCAGCTCAAGAGCGAGCCGAAGAACTGATACTCATGGGATTGCGCCTCAATGAAGGAATTAACAAACAGCATTTCTACAAAACCTGCGACTTATCTTTAGATGAAATAATCAATCACCGCAAAGCTATAGAACTACAAAAAAACAATCTCATAATCAACAGCAAAGACACTTTAAAAGCAACCCCACAAGGCTTTCTGCTTTTAAATTATCTTATTGAAGAACTTTGCCGTTAAATCTTCTTAATACTCTTTTGTCGGACCGGCACAAGGATTTGTTGACATGCGGAACTTTGTTTGTTAGAATAAAAAGTGGAGTTCAGTTTTTATTTTAAGAAGCGGAGGCT
>CAYLIN010000055.1:0-1443 GCA_964383725.1 uncultured Azospirillaceae bacterium
CATCAACAGTCTTTTGAGTAGCAGTTGTAGAGTGAACAGTTGTCATCAAACCATCTGTAATACCGAAAGCATCGTTCAAAACTTTTGCAATCGGAGCCAAGCAGTTGGTTGTGCAAGAAGCGTTAGAAACAAATTGTGTGCCTTTAACATAAGAATCGGTGTTAACACCGCAAACAAACATCGGTGTATCATCCTTAGAAGGAGCAGACATAACAACATATTTAGCACCAGCGTCAATATGACCTTGAGCTTTTTCTTTTGTCAAGAACAAACCAGTAGATTCAACGACATATTCAGCGCCGATTTCGCCCCATTTGAGGTCAGCAGGGTTCTTTTCAGCCGTAACGCGGATAGCTTTGCCGTTAACAACCAATTTGCCGTCTTTAACTTCGATTGTACCATCAAATTGTCCATGCATTGTATCATAGCGCAACATGTAAGCCATGTATTCAACATCAATCAAGTCATTGATACCGACGATTTCGATGTCGTTTCTTTTTTGAGCGGCACGAAATACCAAACGACCAATACGGCCAAAACCATTAATACCGACGCGAATTGTCATATTAATTTCCTTCCTAAAATCATAAAATTGGTGCGGAACGCCCCGCACGGGCATCGTTTTAATCTTTGCTAATGTAGCATCAAATGAGTTTTTTTCAAGAAGAATTTAAGTTTTACCGCAAACTGCCCACAATTTTGTTCTTTTTTTCGTCAATCCCGCGCTTTTATAGGTTGACTAAATATGCAAATTTTGGTATACTGAAGATGTAATTATAAGAATATGTGTATTATTAAAATGGAGTTTCATAAATCAGTTTGGTTTATTTGATCTTTGTTTTGGCAATGCATATGTTCTTGTTTTTGCAAGAGAATATAAACAAACAAAACAAAAATTTTTAATAAACAACGTTATGAAAACTCTTAATGCAACTGAAGTAAAGAACCTCGTGAACAACCTCATCAACGAAGGATGCGCTGTCCTCGCTGTCAAAGTAACCGCTGTCAACGTTCGCATTGCCACCGCCGGCGAGCTCATCGAAACTTTCCTCAAAAACGGGGAAAAGGAAACCGAGCACCGCTGCAACGGCACCGAAATGGTCGTTACCAATCCTGATGGAGAAGTCTATGCCATGCCCCGCGACGAGTTCGACATGCGTTACAGCTACGAGGAAGGAAGCGACGTTGCCTATCCCCTCGGAAAGGTTCGTCACTTGGTGGATGTTCCCGCTTCGCTCCTGCCTATCACCTTCCCCGCTCCTTGGGGTGGCGATATGGTTCTCAGCGATGGCTATCTGAACTACGACGACATGGATGGCATCTACTGCATCGGTCGCGACGAGTTCAACACCACACATCGCCTCTGCGATGAGACCGGTAAAGTTCTTTGATCTTCGATCTTATTCTTACAAACAGAGCACCCTTTCAGGTGCTCTGTTTTTT
>CAYLIN010000055.1:1543-8701 GCA_964383725.1 uncultured Azospirillaceae bacterium
TGATCTTCGATCTTATTCTTACAAACAGAGCACCCTTTCAGGTGCTCTGTTTTTTATTACCATTGTTTCCAGTGAATACGTTCCGGTTTGTAGCGGTCTTCCGGTTGTTTCGGCGTTTCTGCCGGATAACCGAGCGGCACAATTGCAAACGGACGAATGTTTTCAGGCAAATGCAGATATTCTGTAAGCGCATCAACCACTCTTTGCATCGGCGCCGCACCACAATAACAACTACCGATACCTTTTGACCAAGCGGCCAACATTAAACTCTGTGTTGCAATAGCACAGTCAACATCAATAAAGCTCCATTTTTCATCTTCTTTATTGCGATTGAACGATTTTTCGATATCTCCACAAACAAAAACAACGCAAGCAGCGTCTTTGCAAAAAGAAGACCAGCGTTGAAGATGGCGTAAATGAGCTAAAACTTCTTTATCATCAACAACCAAAAATTCCCACGGTTGGCGATTGTGCGCCGTCGGAGAATATTGTGCGGCTTTGATGATTTCTTCAATTGTTTCTTTGGGGATCGGCTTGTCCTGATATTTACGGACAGAGCGTCTGGTCAACAGACCTTCCATTAATTCCATTTTGAAAACTCCGTATTCTTGTCCAAGCGAACAAGTTAGGTTAATTTACCGTTCGACGCAGACTTTCAATACGGGGGAGAACCGAATTCTCAATAATAAAAGACACGGCCTTTTCAACCATCGTATCTGTATGCGCGAACTTGTCTAAAATGTCGGCTATTGCAGCCCCATTGTCAAGCTTTTTCGCTAACACATTGTAAACACCAGATAATTCTGTCAAAGAATCAATCACCTCAGCCAAAAATCCGGGAATTTGCAAATCTTGACGTCCGGCCCAAAAACCTTCAACAAACCCAAGCTCAACCTCGGCAAAACGTCGTTCGCAAGCAGTGCGAATCTCGACATCATTTTTTAGAGAAACTTTTTCAAGCTTGATTTTATTGGCTTTTACCTTAGCAAAAACCTCATCCCACAAACCCATAAAAAGCTTAAAAAATAAATCAGCTTCTTCCTTTGTTTCCAAACGAGGAGCTTGCCCTTGCGGCCAAAAAGAAGAAATAATATCTGTCGGACGCAATTCTAAATCAGGACTGCATATTGCCCCTGCAAAACGCAGTTTTATAACCTCCAGCGGCGTCTGGCAATTGTAATGTTCCAGCATTTTTGAGAATTTATCATCACCGATATATTTATTTTCAGTTTGCATTTTTTTCTTCTTCAGGTATAGTTATCACAATTTCTTTTAATGTAGTGGAGTTTTTTAATTTGTCTAGGCTAAAATTTGCAAATCTGCTGTTATTCATCTATCTGGTCAGCGCCTGCTCATTATTTCAGCCATTTGTTGACCGACGACGAGAAGCCGGAGCTCCGACACAGGAACGTTTGTATGTCGGCCAATCAACTCCTGAAAATCCTGCCGTTTGCTATAATAAATTATGGACGGATTATGCTGAAGTGAAGAAACTCGCCGATGACGAATGTATCAAACAAAAAACAGGAACGCACGCCGAACCGCTTAAACAAACAATTTTCACTTGCCGGCTGCTCATTCCCAACCACTTGTATTTCAAATGCGTTAAATAAGTAAGAAAGAAACAAAAATGAACTTGTCTTTAGAAAATATCATCAATGAAAAAACCGCAACAATTTTCCAAAATCTCGGGCTTGATACCCGTTTTGCCATAGTTAAAGTTTCTGATCGACCGGATTTGAGTGATTTTCAATGCAACGGTGCTTTGGCCTTAGCTAAGCAGGAACGTAAGAATCCGCGTGAAATTGCCACGGCTATTGCTGCAGAACTTGAAAAAGACCAAGCTTTTGCAAAAATTTCCGTAGATGGTCCCGGTTTTATCAATATGTCCCTGAAAGATGAATTCATTGCCCAAAATATGGATGCCATTAGCCAAGACAGCCGCTTTGGTTGTCCAAAAACGACAACGCCTAAGACTGTTGTTATGGATTTTGGCGGTCCCAATGTTGCTAAGGCTCTCCATGTCGGACATCTGCGCTCTGCCGTTATCGGCGAATCTATCCGCAGAATCGAAGATTTTTACGGTAATAAAGTTATTTCCGATGTTCACTTCGGTGATTGGGGGACGCCGATGGGAATGATTTTGGCAGAAATCATTCGTCAAGACGGCAACCTTGCAAAAGCTGCCTCCTATGATATTGAAGCAATTTCTTCTTTTTACAAACAGGCTAACATTCGTTGTAAAGAAGATGAAAGTGCCAAGGAAGAAGCTCGTCGCATTACCGCCGCTCTGCAAGACGGTCATCCGGAATATCGTAAAGCTTGGCAACATTTACGCGATGTTTCTGTTGCCGCTGTAAAGAAAAATTACGATGAATTGCAAGCTTATTTTGACTTATGGTTGGGGGAAAGCGATGCTCATGAAACCAGCGGTAAAATTGTTGACTTAGCCAAAGAAAAAGGCTTGGCTGAACTGGATGACGGTGCTTTGATTTTACGCTTGGAAGAAACAAACAAGCCTATGCCGCCAGTCATTTTGATTAAAAGCGATGGCGGGTTCGGCTATCAGATTACGGATATTGCTACCGCAAAAATGCGCTATGACGACTTGAAAGCCGAAGAAATCATCTATGTGGTTGATAAACGTCAATCTTTGCATTTTGAGCAAGTTTTCTCTGCTACCGAAAAGCTTGGTATTGTCCCTAATGTCACGCTCAAACATGTTGGGTTCGGTACTGTTAACGGCGCTGATGGAAAACCGTTCAAAACCCGTGACGGCGGGGTTATGAATTTGGAAGACTTGATTGCCCTCTCCAAAGACAAAGTTCGTTCTTCATTACCGGAACCAAATGAAGTTGAAGGCTTTGGCGAAAAAGAAATCGAAAAAATGGTATCACAAATCGCTATGGCTGCCATCAAATTCCAAGACCTCAAAAACAACACTGCGTCAGGCTACATCTTTGAATTGGATGATTTTGCTAAGTTTGAAGGCAAAACAGGTCCATATATTCAATATGCCATCGCTCGTATCAATTCTATTTTACGCAAGGCTGAAGCCACCCCCGGAAAAGTTGTTATTACAAATAAAGAAGAACGAGATTTAGCCTTAAAAATTGCTCAACTTTGCAGTGTTATCAATCGGGCAGAAGCTGAAAAAGAACCCAGCATTATCTCTGATTACGCTTATGTTTTGGCGCAGACATTCTCCAGTTTTTATAACGCATCATCTATCATGAATGCCGAATCGCAGGAAGTTGCAGCTTCTCGTCTACGTTTGGCTAAACTTGTTCGTGATATTCTGACCCTTTTGCTGTATTTGTTGGGAATTGAAGCCCCCGAAGTTATGTTGAAAAAAGCTGAAGCTTAATCATGTTATATGGAGGACTGTGTGAATACGTTGCTTAATGCCTTAAAATCACTTACTACTTTAATTTCTCCTTTATCAGCGTTTTTTCTGGGAACGGTGTTTACTTGTACCGCTTACGGCTTGCTATCCTCATCTTTAGCTCTGAAACTTAATGATATGTCCGTTTCGACCTTTGAAATAGGTATTGTAATGGCACTGTACTACGCCGGATATATTTTTGCCTCTCTGACCTCATATAAGGTCATCAATCGTGTAGGACATATTCGTGCTTTTGGCGTTTACATTTCTGTTTTGTCTGCCTTAGTGCTGCTACATGCCATTTCTACTAATTCTTTCTATTGGGGCATTTTGCGCCTGTTTGAGGGATATTGTCTGGGGGCGGCAATTATGTGTTTGGAAAGCTGGTTGAATACTCGAACAAAAAACAAAAATCGAGGCGTGATTATGTCTTTATACATGATTACAACCTATCTTGGATCTGCTCTCGGGCAATTGTTTCTCAATATTCCAGATGCCAGCGGTATCCTTGTTTTTATCATTGTATCCGTTTTATATTCAGTGGCTTTAGTTCCTGTTTCGCTTACGGCTCTTCCTACACCCGATATTGCAGCTCATCAAAGTATGTCCTTGAAACGTTTGTATCAAATTTCTCCGGTTGGCGTGATTGGTTGTATTGTCAGCGGCATTATGGTTGGAAGTGTTTATATTCTGGGGGCTGTTTATGCCAGCAAAAGCGGTCTTGATCTTGAAAAAGTATCACTGTTTATGTTCTTTACCATTGTCGGTGGTATGTTGGCACAATTACCGGTCGGTAAAATATCTGACCAGATGGATCGTCGTTTTGTACTCATGTGGGAAGGCGGAATTCTGTTTCTGATTGCACCGTGGATTCATCTTTTTATCAGCGGAGCGACATGGGAACTCGCTTTTGTTTCTATTATCTTAGGTGCCGGCGTTTTTGTTATGTACCCGCTTTGTGTGTCACATGTAAATGATAAAATTGAAGATAATGAGCGCGTGGAAGCCAGCGGAATGCTTATCCTTTTGCAAAGCATTGGTATGATTTTCGGTCCGATTATTATTTCTTTTGCAATGCAATCATGGGGGGCAATAAGTTTTTTAATTGCATTTTCAATTGTTAACGGCTTTTTCGTCTTATTCTCGCTTACTCACATTACCTTTAAATCGACTGATGATGACAATAGCACGACAAAGATGCTTCCTGTTCCGATGAATCCAACTCATATGTATCATAAGTTGGCTCAGAACAAATCTTTGACAGAGCAAGCAAAAAGCTTTATTCAAGATCATTTAACAGGTGGAAGCAACAAGTAAAAAAAAGCCCCGATCTCTCGGGGCTTTTTTTAGCCTAATTTTGCAATTGCCTCATCCAGACGACGGAGTGTTTCTTCCTTACCTAAAATCACGGCAATCTCGGTTGCTCCTCCCGGAGTGGTTTCTTTTCCGCTCAGAGCAATACGAGCCGGATAAAGCACCTGACCGTTTTTAACACCAAGTTTTTCGGCTAAAGCCTTTAGTGTGTCGAACAAAGCTTCATTTGTCCATACATTTTGTTCGGCCAAAACATTGCGAATCGCCGGCAAGTTTTGTTTAGCGACGTCAGCATCGGTTTTCATTTTTTTATTGCTATAAAGCTCTGGCGAATAATCTGGAACGGCCTTGATAAAATCTATTTGAGCCGGAATATCTCCCAACGTTTCTACCCGAGGCTGCAATGTTGCGCTTAATGCCGTTTGATTTACAAAAACAGGTAAGTCGGCATAGTATGCTAAAGCCAGCTCATGGAATTTTTCAGCAGGCAATGCACGAATATACATGCCGTTCATCCATGTCAGTTTGGTAATATCAAAAATAGCAGGAGAACGATTTAGGCGTTCAACGCTAAAGATTTTTTTCAAATCATCCAGACTAAATATTTCCTCTTCAGTTCCGGGATTCCAGCCTAAAAGTGCAATATAATTGATGATAGCTTCAGGTAAATATCCTTTAGCGACTAAATCTTGGAAAGAAGCGTCACCATTACGCTTGCTCAGCTTGTGTTGTGCGTCTTTCATAACCGGCGGCACATGGACATAGTGTGGATGTTCCCACCCAAAATCTTCATAAATCAGGTTATATTTCGGTGTAGAGGAAATATATTCATTGCCACGAACGACATGGGTGATATTCATTAAGTGATCATCAACCACATTTGCAAAGTTATATGTGGGGAAACCGTCAGATTTGAGCAAAACCCCTTCATCTAACTCATCATAATCGATTTCAATATCCCCATAAACTTCATCATGATATTTGGATTTTCCTTTTTTGTTAATGGTTTGGCGAATGACATAAGGTTCTCCGGCTGCCACACGTTTTTTAGCCTCTTCCAAACTTAACATCTTGCACGGATCTTTAAACTTAATGTTTAATTCCTCATTCTTTTCCTCATCTGCTTCATCTTTAGAACAGAAACAATAATGGGCGCCGCCGAGTTCAACCAACTTATGGGCATATTCAGCGTAAAGAGGTTTACGTTCTGATTGAACATATGGACCATAATTTCCACCGATATCCGGTCCTTCATCCCAGTTCATACCTACAGTTTTAAGCGTGTTGTAAATGATATCTGTAGCCCCTTCCACATAGCGTTTTTGATCTGTATCTTCAATACGGAGAAGAAAATCGCCGCCGTCGGCCTTCGCAATCAAATATTCATATAAAGCTGTGCGCAAATTGCCGATGTGCATATAGCCTGTCGGACTGGGAGCAAAACGTGTGCGTGTTGTCATGTGTATATCCTCTCTAAAATTTATTGGCTACAGGATAGCGCAAATATTTTTTTAGACAAGACTTTTTACACAAAAAAAGCCTCCCGCAGGAGGCTTCTGTTTACCAAGGGTCATTGTATGATAATTGTCCATCATTGAGTCTGATAACATAATCACTTATCTCGCTACCATTCCCTTTGCTATATCCATGACGGAATTTTGTAATTTGATCATACTCTGTATCAACAAGTTTGGGATCCCATTTCCATTCATTAGTATCTCTCCGTTCAAAATAGCAATAAACATTGGCGACAGCGGTTAACTCTTCCTTGTAGACAGGGAAGATATTCCAGATGATTTTTCCGTTATACTCCGAGCTCCAGTCATGACCTACAGCGACTTTTTCCAACCAGTCTTTATATTCGGCCCCATGATAAAGGAATCCCATAATAGCGTGCCACCCTAAAAAGTCTCCGGTTGTACTATCTCTAGCTCCACTGATGGTAGTGTTTAACCAAGTGTTTGTCTGGAAGGTCATGGGCATACCGCGCACGGTACCATCGGCAGCAACAGCAATATCGTGAGTATGCTTGCTTCCATCAGTAGTTTCCACTTCTTCGAGTTCGAATCTGGCACCGAGCGGATTTGTATTTTTAACAAAATAGTTTCTAAACTTTTCGGTCACATCACTAACTCCGGTAGGTTCCATTGCAATAGAATAAGCATCAGCCATCTTCCATCGAATTGGGTTGATGGTAATGACCTTCACATATCCCGGAGGACATTGTGGTGCCGGAACAAAGCCCAACCATGGAGAGGCAATACAGTTTAAGTCATCACAGTCACCCGGTATTTTACTACTAGTTCCATTAAAAATCTTTTTTACATCTTCGGCATTGTCAACATAGTCATTCCAATCTCTTTTATTTTGATCTTCCTCATAAGTATTATCAATGACATAAATACCCTTATTGATGAAGTCAGGCAGAATATCACTCAAACGCGCACCGCCTCTGGTTG
>CAYLIN010000056.1:0-8630 GCA_964383725.1 uncultured Azospirillaceae bacterium
AAATTGCCCTAAAAACAAGTCAAATCGCTTGACGACGACGTTTTTTGCCAAACCATAACCAATAGACATAAGTAAATAACAAAACTCTGGATGCCGGCATTGCCCACCAAACACCGTCTAATCCTAAATAAAGCGGCAAAGTAAACAAGCATAAGGGCAAAGCAAAGAAAGCATCACCATAAATCAGCAACGAAGACTGCATAATTTTACCGGTCGCCTGATAATAATAACCGGCAACGCGAATAACCCCCAGCAACAAAAATGCCGTTGAACTGATAACCAAGCCATGAGATGCCATCTCTGCGGCTTCCCCCTGTAAATTAAACCAAGCAGGAAAAACGTTATGTCCGGCAATTGAAATTGACATCATGATAATACCTAATACAAAAGCGGTAACATATCCCATATTACCGATAATATTTTGCCGTAAAAATCTTCCGCCTCCATACAAATAAGCTACTAACGGTTGGACGCCCAAAGACAATCCCGTCATCAGCAAAGACCCTAAAGATTCAACCGCACCGATAAACGTATAAGCAGCCAAACCATTAACGCCGCCATATTTTATGGATTGATAATTATGGAAAAACAGCATGGCGATAATAGAGAGTTGTGTTCCTAAAGACGGAAAGCCATTTTTCAAAATTTCGCGTAAGCGGCTAAACCGCAGACGAAACATTTTATAATTGTAGCGCAATTCCGTATAAGGTAAAGCAAAGTATGTCAAACCCACAACAGCGGAAATCACCTGTGATATAAAAGTAGCGTAAGCGGCCCCATCAATCCCCATTTGCATCGGGAAAATGAAAATATAGTCCATGATGATATTCATTAACAAGCCGCCAATTGTCAGCCACATTGCCCATACAGGATGTCCGTCATTACGAATAACTGCCAAGGTTCCCATTAAGAGCATACAGCCCAAACCACCGGCAATCAAAATTTTTACATAAGAGATTGCCCCTGGGATCAGTTCCGGTGTTGCCCCAAACAATACTAAAATGTCTTCCAACCATGTATACATGATTATGGTCATAACGACACAAAATACAACTTGCCAAATCAACATATTACCCAAAGCCATACGTGCTCGTTTAATATCCTTAGCGCCGCGAGACTGAGAAATGATGATTGCGGCCCCAGTTCCCAACATATCACCGACCGCACCCAACAACATAACCAAAGGCCAAGTCACAGCTGTTGATGCTAAGCCGATTTCGCCGGAACTTTGTCCGATAAAAACTGTATCAACAATACTGTAAGAGCCGACAATCAACATCGCAATCATTGACGGCAAAACATACGATAAAAACAAACGAACGTTTTTCTTCCATGTAAATTTCATATCATCACCTAATTCTACTTTACTGCACACACACTAAAAAAGTTTAGCTAAAAAATCAAGCCAAAGATGTGAGTTGCTGAACAGGACAATTGACAGCCTTATAAAAATTTCTATACTGATGGTATCGGTTAATTTAATAAGGAGATAAAAATGAAAGGTTTGGTTATTCTGGTTCTATTATGCGGTTTGGCTTACGGCGGTAAATGGCTGTATGATAATCACTACCTGGACAGCATTTTGGAAAGTGTTAACAACACAGCCAGCAGAACAGCTGACTTTGCCACAGACAAAGCTGTTAAAGATACAAACTTTGACGGGCAAGGCAATCCTTACTAGTTTTAGGCTTTCTTAATAAAAATCCGCCTTAATCGGCGGATTTTTTTATAGATATTCGAGGTTTGCACCCGCAATAATCCTGATTATACAGCTCAAGTTCTTTTATTAATTGGCTGCGCAATTCTTGCATGCCGCCTTTACGTCCCTCAATTTCTAAATACGGCACTCCTGTTTCTACGGATGCTTTGGTAGCCATTTCGTTGACCTGAGCCAAATTCTTATAACGAGATACTCCCAGCACACTAGCCACCGCGGAAAAACCATTTTCTTTGGCGTATTCCATCACTTTTTTCAGACGCATGTGAAAACAAATTGAGCATCTGGCACCTCGTTCCGGTAAATCTTCAAGCCCCTGTGTCAGAGAACACCAGCGTTCATTGTCATATTCGAGCTCAATAAAAGAAACATTATATAATTGACAGACACGAGCATTTTCATCTCGACGACGTTCATACTCCGCTAACGGCCGAATATTCGGATTATAAAAAACAACGGCAAAGTCCTTTCCGGCCTCAGCTAATTTTGATATTACAGCGCAAGAACAAGGTGCGCAGCATGACAATAACAAAAACTTATCAAACATTTTTCCTCCTGCGGCTAAAATACGTTAAAGAAATCACAATTGCAATCTCTTTCGCTATAAAAAAAGCGCCCAAACGGACGCTTTTTTTCTTTTTGACAACAGCTTAGCAGCTTTTTATATGCCAGATATTCTTTGCATATTCCATAACGGCTCGGTCCGATGTGAATTTTCCGATACGAGCAACATTAAGCAAAGCTTTTTTAGCCCAACTGTCTTTGTTGTTGAAATCTTTTTCAACTTCTTCCATTTTCTTATCAAAAGCTTCCAAATCAGCCAAAACAAAGAAGTAGTCGCGATTGACAAGTTCTTCGAAAATCGGCTTAAACAACAAAACATAATCCTTTTCACAGAACATGCTGGAATTAACCGCATTCAAAATACGCTTAACATATTCGTTATTTTCGTAGATTTCGCGTGGATTATATGTGCTGCGACGTTCCTGAATTTCACGTTCAGTCAAACCGAATAAATAGAAATTCTCAGGTCCGACTTCTTCTCTGATTTCAATATTTGCCCCATCTAAGGTTCCGATTGTTAAAGCCCCGTTCAGAGCAAATTTCATATTACCTGTTCCACTGGCCTCAAAACCCGCAGTAGATGATTGAACACTGACATCAGCTGCCGGTATTAAAACTTCAGCCAAAGAAACCTTATAGTCCGGAATAAAGACAACTTTTAACATTTCGTTGACACGAGGATCATTATTAACGACATCCGCCACATTGTTAATCAATTTGATGATTAATTTGGCAAAATTATAGGATGGAGCGGCTTTTCCGGCAAAGATATAAGTTTTGGCTGTTTCCGGCTTGACATTATCTTTTACAATAGACAGATAGTCACCAATCACCTGCAAAATTGTCATCAACTGACGTTTGTATTCATGAATACGTTTTGCATGAACAATAAACATACTCTTAGAGTTAACCATAATATTGGTTGTTTTGAAGATAAGCTGAGCCAGACGTTCTTTATTGCTAACCTTAATAGCGCTGAACTCTTTGAGGAATTTTTTATCCTTTACAAACTCTTCTAATTTTTTCAACTCAGTCAAGTCTGTAATCCAGCCTTTACCTATTTTTGAGGTAATCAGCCCAGACAGAGCTGTATTGGCATGCAACAACCAACGACGCGGGGTAATACCATTTGTCACATTGGTAAACTTTTCAGGCCATAACTCATAAAATTCCGGCACTAAGGAGGTCTTAATCAATTCAGAGTGAATCTGAGCAACACCGTTTACAGAGAATGAACCGACAATTGATAAATTTGCCATGCGGATGATTTGATTATCCCCTTCGCCAAAAACGATAGCAACCTTATCCAATTTTGCTCGATCTTCACCAAAGCGGCTGCGAGCAAATTCCATAAAACGACGATTGATTTCATAAATAATCTGCAGATGACGCGGCAACATCCGTCCGATAATACGTGCCGGCCAAGTTTCCAGAGCTTCCGGCAATAATGTATGATTGGTATAAGCGAAGATTTTGGTTGTAATATCCCAAGCTGCTTCCCAATCTTGGCCATGGACATCAACCAGAACACGCATCATTTCAGGAATAGCAATAGCGGGGTGCGTATCATTCAGCTGAATACAAACTTCATTGGGCAGCTCGTGAAAGTCATTGCTCTTTTCCAAAAAGCGGCGGATAATATCCTGAATTGCACAAGAAGCGAAGAAATATTGTTGTTTGAGACGCAATTCTTTACCTGATTCAACAGCATCTGACGGATACAAAACTTTAGAAATTGTTTCGGTTTCAATTTTTTCCTTCATAGCCTCAATATAACCACCTTCATTAAAGATGTTTATATCTAACTCATCATCCGTTTTAGCTGAGAACAAGCGCAGATAGTTTACAGATTTTCCATCATAGCCGACAATCGGAAAATCGAACGGCACACCATAAAGGGTTTTGGTATTCATCCACAGAAAACTTTTTTGCCCATCCGGATTATCTAAGGTTTCGACTTCACCATAAATTGGAATTTTTACAGTTCTATCCGGACGTGCAAATTGCCATGGAGAATCTGCTCCTTGCCAGCTATCAGCCTGTTCAACCTGATATCCGTTTTCAAATTTTTGCTTAAACAATCCGAATTGGTAGTTAATGCCATAACCGAATCCCGGAAGCCCCAGAGATGCCATAGAATCGAGATAGCATGCAGCCAATCGTCCTAAGCCGCCATTACCGAGAGCCGGATCATATTCGGTATCAAAAATCTCTTGTAAATTAAAATCGGGAAAATCATCGATTTTGATATCTTTCAGGACATCAAACAGCCCCAGATTATGCAAATTATTTTCTAAAGAACGTCCAATCAAATACTCAATTGATAAATAATAAATGCGCTTGGATCCGCATTTGTTATAACGAGCAATTGTTTCATACATTTTATCCATGGCAAACTCGCGCACGGCCAAAGCGATTGCATCCAGAGCTTCCTCTTTTGTCACCTCACAGGTTCTTTTACCAATAAAATATTTGATATAATGTTCAATCGATAGTTTTAATCTTGCCCGATCGATTTCATTGATGATGCTGGAATTTTTTTTCACTTTAACACACTCCCATGGATAAAAATACTCATTTATCCTCAACGTTAATAACAATTGTTTGAAATATGGTTAATAATATAATTCTTTTTTAGAGCTTTCATTAGAAACAATTATTAGTTTTTTAATAAATTTTCTTGTAAATTTAACGGGACACAATATAATTACACAAAATTTTGATTTTTTAATATGGTGAGAAAAATGAGAGGAAAAATCGCAGCTGGCCTCTTGATGGCTACGGCGTTAACTTTTGCAAATTCAGCTAATGCGCAGAGTATTTTTGAAGCATTAAGTGAAACTTATAACACGAATCCGACACTACAAGCTCAACGTGCTTATTTGCGCGGTGTTGATGAAAACGTTGCCATTGCAAAATCAGGATATCGCCCCAATATTGCCCTATCCGGCAGTTATTCAGACCGCAACTCAAATGTTGATAACGGCTTACCTTCTTCACAAGTTGGCGGCGATAATAATTCAACCACATTGGCGGCCAAAATTTCTCAACCTATTTTCAGCGGATTTTCCACCGTTAATGCAGTTAAATCAGCAGACAGTTATGTTCGCGCCGAACAAAATAATTTAGCAACTGTTGAACAAAATGTTTTTCTGACAGCTTCCACAGCTTATCTTGATGTTTTGCAAAATGCCGCTATTGTCGATTTGCAAAAAAATAACGAGCAATTACTGAAAAAACGTCTTGATGAAACCGTTCAACGTTTTAATGTCGGTGAAGTTACACGTACCGATGTTTCTCAAGCTCGTGCTCGTCACTCTCAAGCCGTATCCGATCGTATTGCTTCTGAGGGAACTTATGAAGCGTCAAAAGCGACTTATATTCAACTCGTCGGCTCGCAACCGGATAAGCTTGAAGAACCGGAAGCCATTAAGGAATTTCTTCCGGAAACATATGACGAAGCGTTTGAAATCGCCATTGCCAACAATTACAGCATTCAGGCTGCAAAAAATCTGCTTAAATCAAAAAGCTATGATGTGTATACCAACACGGGAGCCCTTCTCCCTCAAGTCAGTTTGGATGGTTCAGTCTCTAAAGTCAAAACAGAATATGACAGCAATTTGCTGAACGATACAACAACAGACAATGTTGAGTGGGGTGTCAACATGACAATCCCTCTTTATAACTCAGGGGAAAGCCGCGCCAGAATCAGACAAAGCAAATATCAAAAATGGCAGGCTCAAGAACAGGTTTTGGAGGCAGAACGTCAGGTTAAATCCATTGTTTCAAGCGCTTGGGAATATATGGTTGCCAACCAATCAAAAATCAAAGCCATTCAAGAACAAGTAAAGGCAAATCAGGTTGCTCTTGACGGAGTTCAAAAAGAAGAAGCTTTAGGTAACCGTACCATTCTTGATGTTTTGGATGCTTATCAGGAATTGTTAAATTCTAATGTGAATGAAGTTAAAGCCCGTCGCGATTATTATGTTTCCGGCATGAATCTTTTGATGTCTATGGGTAAGCTGACGGCTAAAGACTTAAAACTCGGCGTTGATATTTATAACCCGAAAAAATTCTATAAAGAAACCAGAGATAAATGGCTTTCTTTAAATTAAAAGAATAATGCGGCCCGTCTAAAATCAGCGGGCCTTTCTTTTTTTTCCTAAATTTTATTATAGCCTCTTGATAATCATTAAAAACTGTGTAAAATGATGTTCAAATGTTAATCGGAGATCATTAATTATGGCTGAAGAAGATAATAACGAAGACCTCTCAATGGAAGATATTCTGTCCTCCATTAAAAATATTCTGGCAGAAGGCGATGAAACCTCGCAAGAAAAAATTGACGGAGCAAATAATGTTGATGCACTGATTCAGGATATGCCGGCAGAACTACCGACTGAAATTTCTCTTCCTGAAATTTCCGACGATGATGACGTATTGGATTTGTCTCCTGATATGCGTGTTGAAGATATTGTTTCTTCGGCTCAGGAAGTCAGCTTGACAGAAGAACTTAACGCTGTTTCTCCGGTTGTGCCAGATGTTATTATCGCAGAGCCGTCTATCGGTGTTGCCGATGATGCTTCTGATCCATTTTATGCACCAGCCTATGAAACGCATAGTCATTCAACCGAAATCACAACGATTGCCGATGACGCTGCTGCACCTGTAGTTGACATTGCAACACCGGCTGAAGTTGTCGAGAACAACAAGCCACAGGTTGTTGAAGAATCGGCTTCTGTTGAAACTGTCGAAGCTGTTGAAACTGTCGAAGCTGTTCAATCTGAACCTCAAGCGCTTCAGGCTGAACCGCAATTATCAGAAAGCAATATTGATGCCTCAGCTTCAATGATTAATAATTTTGCCAAGATGTTTGCAAAAGAAGAAAAGACAGAAACCACATCGGAAATTCCAGCCGCCGTTATTCAGAATATGGGAAATACATCTCGAACATTGGAAGATATGATTCATGGTGTTATCAGCAACATCATTGGTGAGGAAGTTTCTAAAAATTGGAAAAACGGATTGGATTATGATCGTCTGGCCAGAGAGGAAATTATCCGTCAGACCCGTTTATGGCTCGAAGAAAATTTAACTTCTATTGTTGAAAAAACTGTCAGAGAAGAGATTGAACGAGTGATGGCAAAGGTCGGCACACATCAATAAGTCATTGAGCCGTCCTATAAATCTTTTTGCCCCCAAATTGAGTTTTGAGGGCTTTTTTCGCGAAATAGAGTTTTGATAAAAAAATAAGTGAGTAAAGATGTTAGAAAAAAATTATAATCCAAAAGATTTTGAAGAAAAAATTTATGCTCAATGGGAACAATCCGGCGCCTTTAAGCCTGATATGCGCAGCGACAAAGATGCTTTTGCCATTGTTATTCCGCCACCGAATGTTACCGGCGTTCTGCATATGGGACATGCTCTTGATGATACTTTGCAAGATATTTTAATCCGCTATAACCGCATGTTGGGTAAAAAAGTTTTATGGCAACCGGGAATGGATCATGCCGGTATTGCAACCCAGATGGTTGTTGAGCGTAATCTGGCAAAAGAAGGCATCACTCGTCATGACTTGGGACGAGATAAATTCATCGAAACAGTTTGGAAATGGAAAGAACAATCCGGCGGTACAATTTGCAAACAATTGCGCCGTTTGGGAGCTTCTTGCGATTGGAGCCGTGAGCGTTTTACTATGGACGAAGGTTTGAGCAAGGCTGTTCGCAAAATTTTTGTTAAGCTTTACAAAGACGGCTTAATCTATAAAGCGAAAAAACTCGTTAACTGGGATTCAAAATTCATGACCGCTGTTTCTGACTTGGAAGTTGTTCAAAAAGAAACCGTCGGCAAAATGTATTATTACAAATATCCGATTGAAGGTGAAGAAGGACAGTTTATTCATATCGCAACCACTCGTCCGGAAACTATGTTCGGTGATACGGCCGTTGCTGTCAGCAAAGAAAATGAAAAGCTGAAACATCTTATCGGCAAAAAAGCGATTATTCCGATTATCAATCGCGCTATTCCGATTATTGGCGATGAACATGCTGATCCAGAGAAAGGAACAGGTGCGGTTAAAATTACTCCGGCGCATGACTTTAATGACTTTGAAGTCGGTAAACGTCACAACTTGCCGATGATTAACATTCTCAATGAAGATGCTACTCTCAATGAAAACACGCCGTTTGAGGGAATGGACACACAAACAGCGCGGCAGAAAACCATTGAAAAGATGACCGAACTCGGCTTGATGGAAAAGATTGAAGATCACCCGATGGTTATTCCTTATGGAGATCGCTCAGATGTTGTTATCGAACCTTTGATGAGAGACCAATGGTTTGTTGATGCT
>CAYLIN010000057.1:0-8316 GCA_964383725.1 uncultured Azospirillaceae bacterium
GTGCCATATTGGCGTTCTTTTTTCTTCTTTGCAGAAACGATACTTTTCATTTTATTTTCCTTTATAGGTTGTTTTGTTTATTGTCCCGGTAGTTTTGGCTTATTCGTGCCAAACGAGACGGTTGATCCGCCTTCATTCCCAGAAGTAATGGCAAAGTATAATATAATTTTATTTAAATCAAGTCTTTTTTTCTAAAAAATTAAGGAAAATTAAAATTGTTTTTGATAATCTTTAATGAAGAAAGGGTAGTGTATGTCGTATGATTTCATTTTAAATAATGCCGTTCGTTTATTTGAAGATGGACAATTAGATAAAGCAGAGCAATTGTTTCGACAAATACTTGAAACTGCGCCTGAACAACCGGATGTCTTAAATCTGTTGGGGCTTGTGGCACAGGCTAAAGGTGCTCATCAAGAGGCTTGTCGGCTTTTTTATCAGGCAATTATGCAAAAAAATGACAACCCTGCTTTTTATTATAATTTGGCTTTTTCATTAAAATATGATGGTAAGCCATATGAAGCTTTGGAAAATTTTCAGAAATCACTTTCATTGAAGCCGGATACAAAAGAAGCTTATTATGAAATTGCGTTGCTTTATAAAAAGTTGGGAAATTTGGAACAGGCTAAAAAATTTTGGGTTCAGGCTTTAAATTTTGATTCTGAATATGTTGATGCAAAAGTTCAGTTGGCTTTATGCGGGAATGATGAAGATATTGAATGTTCTTTGAAAGAGATTGAGGCTGAGTTTCCTCAATCGCCCCTGCCCTTATATCATTTATCCCTACTGTATTTTGATCAGGATAAAATACAACAAGCCTTGGATTGTGCTTTGAAGGCTGAAGTCTTAGCGCCTAATGTCGAGGATATTCAGGTTTTGTTGGGACAGATATTTTTGTCTTTGGAAAATAATGAGAGCGCAAAAAAATATTTTGAAACAGCTGTTCGTCTTGACCCTTATAATATTAGAGCGCTTATCGGTTTGGCAGATGTGTGTAGCAGATTATTAGATTATGAGCGAGCAGAACAGTTATATCGACGAGCTTTGGAATTGGATAAGACTGATTTTAATGCACATCAAAATTATGCAGAAATGCTTTTTAAACAAAAGAGAAAACTGGAGGCTTTGGAAGAATACCGTCAAGCGGTTATTCTTAATCCTCGTTCTGCTGCTTTGAGTAATAATCTTGGGGTCGTTTTGCGTGATTGTCAGGAATATGAACAAGCATGCGGATTGTTTTTTAATGCAATGAGTTTGGCGCCGGATTTTGATGCGGCGGCTTTAAATGCTGTGGAAACATTACTGTTGTTATATCGGGAAAATGCTGATGATGCTTTAAAAATTGCAGAAAATTGGTATAAACAAATGCCTGATAATCTTTTTGCTCGGCATATTTATAATAGTTTGAAGGGAAACTCCGGTGAAAGTGATCTTATCTATAATCAAAGGTTGTTTGAATCTTTTGCTGATAATTACGAGTTGGTTATGTCGTCTTTGGGCTATGCAGCTCCGATGGCTGTGGGAAGAATTGCAGGATCTCTTAAAGGTTCCATTGTGGATTTGGGGTGTGGTACGGGGCTTATTGGTCAAATTATTAAAACGTCTGAGAATATTTTGACTGGTGTTGATTTGTCTTCTAAAATGCTTGAAAAAGCTCAAGAAAAAGCTGTTTATAGTGATTTGATTTGTGAAGATATCGTTTCTTTTTTGAAGAGAAATAAAAAGTTTGATTGGGCTGTGGCTGCAGATGTTTTAGGATATTTGGGGGCTTTAGAAGATTTTTTTGCCGAGGTGAAAGGTATTAAGCTGGTTTTTACAACAGAAAAAACAATAAATGATGTTGATTTTTGTTTACAACCTAATGGGCGTTACCAACATCAAGATGCTTATGTGGAAAGTTTGTTGCGTTTGAATGGTTATGTAAAAATTCAAAGAGAAAATATTGTTTTGCGTCAAGAAAACGGCGATAATGTTAGGGGAAGCCTGTGGCGAGCAGAATAAAAAAACCGCCTTTCAGTAAAGAAAGACGGTTTTTGGTTATGAGATTAACAATTAGAATGTGTATCTCAAACCGGCTGTAACTTCCATTAGGTTGTCAAGAGCGGCTGTGTCGATATATGTATAACGACCCATTACACGTGCAGAAACGTGATCTGTGAAGTTATATTGAGCACCAACACCGAAGCGGTAACCCATGTGGTCTTTGTCATATTTTCCGCTCGGAAGATTTTTTGCTTCCAAATTGTAGTTACCCAAACCGATAGAAGCCAATAAATCAACTTTATCTGTGCAACCCAACGGCATGTATCCATACAAATCCAAACCGTAAGAGTGGAATTTTGATTTTACTTTATTGTCTTCAATGGTTGTCTTTCTCTCACCAGACATTTGGTAATAAGCTTCCAAACCGGCATATTTGCCAAGGCGGGTACCAACGTTGATTGAGCCAGAATTGTAATCTTCTTTCAATTGGTTTGCTTCACCTTTGAAATCAGCAGCGCTGAAAATATAATCAGCACCAACATAAGGTTCAATCTCATGACCAAACATCTGTTGAGCTTTTGCTTGGGTTGAAAAGAGAATGCAGGCTGCTCCTGCTAATAATAAAGCTTTATTCATATTTAACTCCATATTATAAATAAGTTTTACAATCAGTCGTCCGTATTTATAGTCCAGGAGAGTTGTAATTTTGATTTAGTTACCTTTTTCAAAATTACAAGAGCCGTTTTATTATTTTTTTACTAATATTTAGTATTTTAGTTTTCGGCAGTCAGAAAAATGTTTTTTTTCTTAACATGCAATATTTATAATATTAAAAATTAAAAATGCAAGGAGCTTTTTTATGACTTTTTTGTGTCCTGATAAAAAATGTTGCAAATGTTCCAGACTTATTGCTTTTAGACGCGAGAATGAAGCTAAGTTTCCATCTTATTATAACGGCCCTGTTCCTTCATTTGGAAATTTGGATGCTGAGATTTTGATTGTCGGGTTGGCCCCTGGGCTTAACGGAGCGAATCAAACAGGAAGACCTTTTACCAATGATTATGCCGGTGATGTTTTATATCCAATTTTGAAAAAATATGGCTTTGCTTTGGGGAATTATGAAAAAAGAAGTGATGATGGCTTTGAGCTTGTTAATGTGCGGGTAACAAATTCTGTTCGTTGTGTTCCTCCGCAAAATAAAGTTACCGGAGAAGAAACAAAAAATTGTGGTTCATATCTGAATGATGAAATTGCTCATATGAAAAATTTGAAGATTATTTTGACGCTTGGCAGTGTTGCTCATAATGCGGTCCTTGGTGTTTTGGGATATAAAAAGACGGCGTATAAATTTGCCCATAATGCTGTTCATCGGTTGGAAAAGCATAATTTGTTGATGATAAATTCTTATCATACATCTCGTTATAATATCAATACAGGAGTGTTAACCTATGAAATGTTTGAAGATGTTGTGAAAAATATAAGACATTTTTTATCTTGTTGACTTTAAAGGTTATTTCGTTATTGTGTATCTGTTTTTATTATAAGAAAAAGAAATTATTAAATATTAAACTTTCTATTTTATGGATAAAAAGACTTATTATGCGTATGGTCCTTCCTGTTGTTTGGGACAATCTGCGCTAAGCTATGAAGCTGTTGTCAAGGAAGCTTATCAGGCTGGTTATGGTTTTGTGGTTCGTTATCACCAAAGAGAAGGGAATCTCTTTCCTTGGCGACAAATTATTGCTTGGAATTGTCAGGTTTTGGGCTTTGAGCAAGCATTGGAACAAACAGCTGACAAGCATTATGTGAGAGCTCTTTATGAAAAAGGATGTCATTTGTTTATTTTGGCTCCATTTCCGGATTCTCAAGATGCGGATTTGTTTCCGTTTAAAGATTTTGACAGTATCCTTATTCTGTCTGAGAGCGATTTGAATGAGTTACTGAAGTAAAAAGACAGGGATGGTTAATACCATCTCTGTTTTGGTTTATTGAAATTTTCGGATTTATTTTTATCTTTTGCACAATCAAGAACTTGTTTTTTACTTTCAAAAAAAAATAGGTTAGACTTTTTTCAAATAATTTAATGCCGGAGATTAATGATATGTTAGCACAAATAACCGATTTTTTTCAAAAAATAACCGCTAAGTTGGAATGTTGTCCGATTACGGGATATTTAAAAAATTTGCGTAGAGATTGGCAATTGGCTATGAAGTGGATGGCTGAGCGGCTTTTTAATTCCGGTGTGTCCCCTAACCTAATTTCTTTGGTTGGTTTTTCTTTAGGTTTGTTGGCTATTAATTTTTTAGCCATGGAAATGTATTTGTCCGCATTGTTGTGTATTTTGATTAATCGTGTTTTTGATGCCTTAGACGGGGCAGTTGCCCGTTATAAAGAAGTAACCGATTTCGGGGTCTTTTTGGATGCTACGTTGGATTATATTTTTTATGCCGGTGTTATTTGGGGATTTGCTTTGGCTAATCCTCAAAGTAATGCTGTTGCTGCGGCGTTTTTGTTGTTTGCTTTTGCCGCATCTGCTTGTGCAATGCTATCTTATGCTGTTATCGCATATAAAAATGATAAAAGATATAAAGTGGAATTGACGATATCTCCTTTTTATCTTGGTGGAACAGTTCAGGGATCTGAGACTTTTATTGCTTTAGTCATTTTATGTTTAATTCCATCTTGGTTTGTTGCAATTGCCAGTATTCTCGGGTGTTGGTGTTTGGCTAAGGCTTTAGTAGTTGTTTCTACGGCTTATTATAATTTCGTTATTGTTTCTAAAGGTAAAAAATAATGTTCAAAAAATGGTTTTGGGCTTTATTGGCTGTCATCTGCTGTCTTATATCGGTAAATTCACAGGCTTTGGAGCTTAGAAAGAAAACCAAAGAAGTTTCCGTTCAGTTGTTTACAAATTTTGAAAAAATACACCCTCAACAAAATCTTGAGGTTTTGATTAAATTTACAATGAAAGACGGTTGGCATATTTTTTCTCAAAATCCGGGAGATATCGGATTACCGACAAAAGTTTCTTGGAAACTTCCCTTGGGGTATGAGCTTAAAGATGTCAAATGGAGTTTAGATGAAGAATTTGAAAATGATGGTATTGTACAATGGGGATATGGGGAAACAGCTTATTATAGAGCAACGATTGTTCCGACTTCTGATGTCTTTCGTATTGCTCAGATGGAAGCTGAAGTTTCTTGGTTAGCCTGTCGAGAAGAGTGTTTGCCCAAAAAAGTTAAATTTTTTCTAGATTTACCGGTGACGCAGCAAGATTTGCGTCCTTCTCAAAAATGGGATCGAGAATTGGCAGAAGCTCAAAAAATGTTTACCGTTCAGGGAAAAATACTGAGTATGGGGCTTTGCGTAGCTGTTTTAATGGCTTTTGCCGGCGGGATTATTCTTAATTTTATGCCATGTGTTTTTCCGATATTGGTTCTTAAGGTTATTGCTTTAGGACACACAAGTGAAGATGATCGTCATCAAAATATTTTGGAAGGATTGATTTATACATTTGGTGTAGTACTTTCTTTTGTGATTATGGCTTCTGTTTTGGTTTGGTTTAGAATGCGTGGTGAACAGGTTGGTTGGGGTTTCCAATTGCAATCGCCGATTTTTGTTGCCGTAATGCTTATTTTATTCTTTATTATCTTTTTGTTACTTTTGGATATTGTTAATATTCCCAATCCGTTAGTGGCAACAGTCGGTCATATTTCTTTTCAGCAAAAAATGTGGAATGCTTTCGTTACAGGCTTTTTTGCCGTTTTAATTGCCAGCCCGTGTACTGCGCCCTTTATGGGAATCGCTGTCGGATATACATTGACAGCGCCCCTTTATGTTTACTATCCCATTTTTATCAGTTTGGCGTTAGGCTATGCCCTGCCCTTTGCTCTGGCGGGCATGTTTCCTAAATTGCTGCATCGTTCATTGCCACGTCCCGGACGCTGGATGGATCGTTTGAAAAAGCTGTTTGCTATTCCTGTCTTGTTAACGTGTTTTTGGTTGTCTTGGGTTTTGTATAGTCAATTGGATAAGCGAGGCGAAATCGTTCTGGGACAACGTTTAGAGTGGCTTGTTTATGATGGAGATGCGGTGGCTCAAGCTGTTTCCCAAAATGAAAAGGTGTTTGTTGAGTTTACTGCTAAGTGGTGTTTGACTTGTTTGATGAATAAAAAAGTTGCTTTGCAATCTGATGAATTTGTTACTTTTGTTAAACAGGAGAAACTTAAATTATATCGTGCCGATTGGACGAATGATAACGATGAGATTACTCAGGCTTTAGCTAAGTATGGACGTAATAGTGTTCCTTTATATGTTTATTATGATGGAACATCAGAACGCTATCGTATTCTCCCGCAGATTTTGACGCCGAGGATTTTGATTAATAAGCTACAGTAATTTGTCTTTTATATAGATAAAAAAAAGAGCCCGAAGGCTCTTTTTTGTTTTATTTTCCAAAGATTCCGAAGTCTTTTATTTTATCTTTAACGCCACCGACTACGTTTTCAAGGTTTTCTTTTGCAACATTTTTCAAGTCGCCGAGATTATTCTTAATAACCGTTTCAGAGGCTGTATTCAAAATCTTGGTCAGAATTTTAGAAATAGAAGCAGAGATGCTTTCTCCTTTTTTACTATCACCTATATCATGAAGTGTAATAGCCGGTAATCTGACATCCAAAGCAGCTTCATCTTTTTGCAGAGGTGTAATGGCTTTTAATGCTCCTTCATTGATGCTAACCAATTTGATAATAACTTTTTTAGCGGCAGCTTTGTCTTCGGCTGTTGCATTAGCTGTTTTAGCTTCAGCTGCTTGAGAGGCTTCAGCTTTTTCTGCTCCGGCAGTGTTTTTTGAAATATTTTCCAGTAATTGTTTGATATTATTTTGTGTCAAAGACAACATCTCATAAGTAATAACAGGTTTGTCAACTCTGATTTCATTAATGACAATTGTATTTGTCGTTAAGCTTTTGAGGTCAACCTTAACTGTTACACCACCCAAATCGATTAAATTTGCAGATTTATAGTTTTTCGGATTGCCAACGGTCAGGCCTTTTATAGAGCCTTCACCGCTTGTTAAAGACAGGTTGAAACCTTGCAAGTTAACTTCAGTTCCGGTAATTTGGCTTCCGTATTTGTGGACTAGTGTTTTAACAATTGTTTCAAATGAATTGACGAAATAGTAACCGCCGGCACCAATAAGGATAAGCAGTCCTAAAAAAATATATTTTTTTTTCATAAAAAGTTCCTCTTTGTGCGTTAATATCGTTTTGAATTCTATCTGAAAAAATAAACAAAGCAAGGAATAATGCCAAAATTTACACTCTCTAATATAACATTAACTAAAAAACAACGATTGTTTTTTAAGTTATCTTCTGTAAGGAGGATTAAATGTTAAACTTTGCCAGAGATTTGTTGTTTAAAGAATATGAGAAAAATAAGGATAAAGTGCCTGTCGGTAGTATTTTTGAAATTTTTTGTGATGAAAAAATTAAGCATTCTTTACAGGTTTTGGGAGCAGCTAATTATATCATAAAACATGAACCCTATTTTTTCGAGCAATCTTCTACTTTTATTGAAAATGCTCAAACGGCTGTTTTGTTGCATGATATTGCCAGATTTGATGAAGCTGTTTATCGCTATAATCATCCCAATGAAAGCTATGAGCATGGTGTCAAAGGTGCTGAATTTTTAACATCGTTTTCAGAATTTAATAAACCGTATATTATTTTACCGGTTCGTTATCATAGTGATATCTATCTTACTCGCCTTTATGAGGATACTGAGTTTGTTAAATTATCATCTGTGGAGCAGACAGAAGTTGAAAAAATAGCACAACTTGTGAGAGATGCTGATAAAATTGCCAATTTACACTTTTTCTTTTATTTTCAGGAACACTTACGGGAATTGGTGCTTTCAGAATTTTTCTCATCTAAAATGGCGGAAAAAACACAAGATATTCATCCGCAAATTCTTAATGAATTTTTACAAAATCGTCTTTTGGCCTCGAAGGATTTGTCCAATCAGGCAGAACGACTTCTCCAGATTTTTGCTTGGGTATTTGATTTAAATTATAAATCATCTTTTGTTTTTTGTCATAAAAGAAAAGTTTTTCAACAGATGTTTGATGTTTTTTACGAAATTTGTACGTCTTCAGAAACACAAAGAATCGTTATTTCAAAAATCAGAACATTTATTGCGGATAAGTATCATATTTATATATAGCGCGTGGGGGTTACTATCGCTGCGCTCAGTTGCACAGGCGGACTTTTGCCAGAGGCAAACCGGCGATGCTCCGCCTCGCCTAGTCCTGGTAGTCGAACCCCTATTATCTGGGGT
>CAYLIN010000058.1:0-8278 GCA_964383725.1 uncultured Azospirillaceae bacterium
CGGTGCTGCTGCCGGTGGAATGCCGGGCGGTATGGGTGGCATGGGCTTCTAGTCTGGTCGCTAAAGAAAAAGAAAGGGAGGTTGCAAAACCTCTCTTTTTTTGTAAGGAAATTTTAAAATGGACAAAATATAGGACGAATATTTATTGACTCGCTGCGAAAAACATGGTATGTCCTTTATTGGAAAATAATTATTGTGGCTAGGTATTTTGTATAAAAGTTAACGTTTTAACTTTTCCATGATGATTGTTTTCATAATAAAGAACTAACCTTTTAAAAATAAATAATAATGAAAGCAAAAAGAAAAAAGAAAAAGCAGTCTTGGTTCAAAAACCAGATTGCCAAAGTGCAGATTCTGCCTTGGTATTGGAAGCTTGTCGCCTCTGTGGCTGTTTTCTTCCTTGTCGGAACAACTGGAACACAAATGTTTACCGCTGCTGATGACGTGACGATGGTCTTCGGATTCGTCCTTCTTGTTGTCGGTCTTTGGTTTCTCATCCAGATGTGGTTTCCGGCTAACGATTAAAAACCAAAAAAATCTATTCACTGTTTAATTCTATTTAATTTATGAAAACAAAAAACATTTTCGTCATTCTGGCTGCCGTTGTTGCATGTCTGAATTTTTCGTCTTGCAAGCAAGTCGAACAAGGTGAAATCGCCCTCAAAGTTTACCAACTGGGAGATAAAAAAGGACAGATAGAAGTCTTGGGTCCCGGGCGATATGCGAAGCACTGGTTCGGCTACTACAGCTACAAGATTTACCCGACAAACCTCCAACAACACAGCTGGACAGCTGCAGAGACAAAAGATTCTCCGGCGGATGAACAGGTATCCTTCCAGGCCGAAGGTCAGAACCTCAGTGCTGATATCGGCATCGAATTCGAATTCATGTCCGAAGATCCTGATAAGATGATTGCGATGTATCGCTACTTCAAGCGTGAGCCGCAGGATATCGTTCAGGACTTTATGCGCAAGGACATCCGTAGCTTTTTCAATAAGGTTGTGGAGCGTATGCCTGTCGAAATGGTCTATAGCACAGCCAAAGACAGTATTCGAGGTGTCGTTCAACAGCTGATGGCTGAAAAATATGCCGAACATGGTATCCGCATCAAGGAAGTGACGTATCTTTCGTCAATCAATCTTCCTGAAAATGTAAAAGATGCCATTTCCGCTAAAATCACAGCTAAGCAACTTGCTGAACAGCGTGAAAATGAGGTTGCCGAAAAAGAAGCTGAAGCTCGCAAAAAAGCCGCTGAAGCTCAAGGTGAAGCTGATCGTCTGCGCATTGAAGCCGAAGGTCGAGCCAAAGCAATCGAAGTTGAGGGTCGCGCTCTGGCCAATAATCCGCAGATTCTGCGTCTGAAGGAAATTGAGATGCAGAATAAATTGGCAGAGTCAGCAAAGAACTGGCAGTATGTTAATTTGTCAGCAACGCAGTCTGGACAGCTACTGAACATCGGAAAGTAAACTTTCAAAAAAGCGCCACTTTACAGTGGCGTTTTTTTGTGAATAAAAAAATATAAAAAAATTAAAAAAAGTACTTGCATTTTTTTTTGAGTGTGTTATTAAATACCTCGTTTTGATAATGCGGGCGTAGCTCAGGGGTAGAGCGCAACCTTGCCAAGGTTGATGTCGAGGGTCCGAATCCCTTCGCCCGCTCCAATTTCACAGAGGTCACCGATAAGGTGGCTTTTTTTGTTTGTGGTGTCGTGAATGAAAATTGGAATCTTTGACTCTGGATTAGGTGGCTTGGTTATTACAAAAGCCTGTATTAAGGCCCTGCCGGAGTATGACTATGTTTATTACGGCGATACAAAAAATCTTCCATATGGTGAAAAGACAAGCGGGCAGATTTTGAGCCTGACGATTGATGCTATGAAGTTTTTAATCTCGCAGAAGTGTGCGTTGATTATTATTGCTTGCAATACGGCAACATCAATTGCTTTACGTTATTTGCAACAGCGTTTTCTTCCGGCTTATGCGCCTGATGTCAAAATTTTGGGAGTAGTCATTCCGACGGTTGAAGAAGCCGCTGTTCAAACCGGAAAAATCGGCGTGGTAGCAACATCTATTACGGTTCAATCTCATATTTATCAGGCAGAGCTTCACAAAATTAATCCTGATTTGTCGGTTGAAGAAGTGGCAGCGCCTAAATTGGTTCCGGCAATTGAGGGAAATGATTTTGCCTCGGCTGAGAAGTTGGCGGCTGAATATGCTGCTGCGTTTCATGATATTGATAATTTGATTCTCGGGTGTACGCATTATCCGTTGGTTAAAGATTGTTTTAGAAAGGCTTTGCCGGATAAGGTGCGTCTTATTTCTCAAGACGAACTTATTGGTGCAAAGTTAAAGAATTATTTGGAACGCCATATCGAAATTGATATTACCCTAAGCCGCAATCGTGAGTATCAATTTTTGGTCAGTAGCTTAAATGAACATTATCAAAAAGTGGCGGCAACGTTGTTTCCTGATATTCCTGTAAAAGAGGTTGTTTCTCATGCGTAAGGATTTTTATATTTTTCGACATGGTGAAACAGATTATAATAAAGAACGGCGTTGGCAAGGCTGTGGTTTGGATCCTTTTCTTAATGAAACAGGAATCCAGCAGGCAAGAGAGCTGACAAAGCTGTTGAGTGATAAAAATTTGCAAATTATCTATACCAGTCCGTTAAAGCGAGCCTTGCAAACGGCTGAAATCGTTAACGAAACGCTTCATCTGCCGATAGAACTTATACCGGATTTGCGAGAAGGATGTTTTGGTGAGGTAGAGGGAATGTTGAAAACTGACATTGCTCTAAAATATCCTGAGGTTTTTGAGGCATGGTATAGCGGTGTCGATGATATGGATATCGGTTTTCCCGGTGGAGAGACAAAACGGCAGATGCAAGAACGAATGCTGGGTGTATTGAAGCGTTTAATTGATGTTCCATATCAAAGGATCGGCATAGCTTCTCATGGCAGTTCAATTCGCTATTTGTTGATGGCATTCGGACAAAAACCTCATCGGATGCCGAATACGGCTCTATATCATTTGGTTTATGAAAATCAGGAATAGCTGCTTCTGTCGTAATTATTTTTTAAGAAATATCATTTATATTATTTTAATATGGTGTAAGTTTTGGAAATAGAGAGGATTAAATGGCTACAGTTACTGAAGTAAATTTTTCAGATATGTATATTACGCCTGATAAAAAAGCCTATATTCCGGATCGGAATACAAATTGTGGCTTGGTTCTTTTTGCGCCGGATGATTTTGAACAGTTTTTTTCATTGGTTGAACAAAGTTGGGATAAAAAAAATCCCAGCTATTCCGTTATTTATGATAAGATTTTTTATCGTGTGGAACGAAGCGAAACGCTTTATGGTCCTCAATATTGTTTGCGTAAAATGCCTGCGGAAACTCCTGCTTTTCAGACATTAGGATATGGGCGTGAGTTGACAACATATCTTTTGCGTTTATCACAAGCCTCCGGGCTGATCTTGTGGTCCGGACCAACCGGTGCCGGAAAAACAACATCTGTTTCTTCTTTGTTGAAAGAATATTTAATTCGCGAAGGTGGATTTGCTTATACCATTGAAGATCCGACAGAACAACCGTTGGATGGGGTTTATAAATCTCTTAACGGAAGTTTGGGATTGTGTAAACAAACTATTCCTTTTGAAGGTCGGTGGGGTGATTCATTGAAATCGGCTTTACGTTCAAAACCTCGTTATATTTTAGTTGGTGAGATACGTACACCTGATACAGCCAGTGAGGTTTTACGTGCAGCAACTTCCGGTCACTTGGTTTTATCGACTGTGCATGCTAATAATGTGACAGATGCGATTGCTTCAGTTGTTAAATATGCTACAGCGGCAAATATGAGTGAAGAATTGGCTTATGATTTGTTTTCTCGCAGTATGTTGGCGGTTTTGCACCAAACAATGACGGGAACAACGATTAAGAAGCCTCAGGTTTCTTACTTATTTGCTAATCCTAACACAAATAAAGGTGATCAGGTTCGTGGTATTATCAAGAGCGGAAAACTGAATCTGGGAACAGCTATTGAGACACAAATGATTCGTATGGCTCAGGGAATGCCTTTGTTTTCGGATATTTAATTATTCAATGTCCCAAGGAAAAACAATCCATTGGTTAGGTAAGGCGCGGGCGAAAATGTCGGCGTCTTTTTTTCCGTTGGGCTTAGCATATACAGAAACACGACAGGCTTGTGGAAAGATTTTTTTCAAAATACGAAATGTTTGGCCGCTATCAGACAGGTCATCTATAATCAATGTTTTATTATCAGCTTCTTTAAGTTGGTTATCTACAACGATATCTTCAGCCGAACGTTGTTGCGTATCATCATAGGTTTGAATATTGATGTTGTCACAATGACGGATGTTGAGCTCATATGAAAGTATACCTGCCGGAATTAGTCCACCGCGGCTGACTGCGATAATTCGGTTGAAGTTTCCTGCTTTTTTGATTTTTTCTGCCAGATTCTTGACATCTGAGTGAAATTCGTTCCACGAAATATGAAGTTTATCGGTCATTTTTTGTTTCTCCATCACCATGGGTGCTTTTTATGCTGTAAATATATTCGATAACATCTTCATCATCCCAGTCGACAGAACCACGGATGCGTCCGATTTCTTCTCCTTTTTTGTTGATGAGAACAGTGTGTGGAGATGAAAAAATACCAAAAGCGTCAGTTAATTTTCCTTTTTTATCAACATAGAATTCGACATCTTGTGCTTTGAATTTTTTTAGGAATTTTTGTTGTTCTTCAACATTATTCCATTCTTCTGCTTTTGAAATTAAAATGGCTTTGATGCCTGTGTCTTTGGTTTTTAGGACAAAGTTGTTCAGATCATCAAGCTCTCTGATGCAAGGAACGCAGTGTTTAGACCAGAAGATAGCAAGTACAAAATTGCCTTTGAAGT
The DNA here is from genome assembly GCA_964383725.1 of uncultured Azospirillaceae bacterium. Lineage (GTDB taxonomy): Bacteria > Pseudomonadota > Alphaproteobacteria > RF32 > CAG-239 > CAZU01. Next base: position 4,926 of record CAYLIN010000058.1, read on the forward strand.
CATTTAATCTGACTTCTCCGCCATAAGGATTGTAGATAGGTGTTTGCGGTGTTTCTCGCGGATAGGCAAAAAGGTTTAATCCGCGTTCAGAGCCGGCATAAGCTACTCCGGAGAAGCATAAAATCCCAACAAATAAAATACTTATGTACTTTTTTAACATTTTCCCTCTGTATAACTAAAATTTTACTTAACCCTTCAAGTGATATAGTTATAGTATAGGATAAACAAGTAAAGGAATGGTATATGAAAAAAATTTTCTTATTTGCAGTTTGTTTCTCTTTGCTGGCTTTGGGAGGGTGTGGAAAATATGCTGTGCCGGAGCCTTATCCTGACAGTGGTTATCCTCATTCCTATCCTCGAAATTAAAATTAAGGAGTTTACAGATGATTGCTGATAAAGACTTAGAAATGGAAATGATCCCTTATGTGGAATTTGCGGATAACAGCAATGAGCGGACACCTTGTGTGCTTGTTCTTGATTGTTCGGGTTCTATGCGCGGGGAACCTATTAAGCAGCTTAATGCCGGTTTGAAGGCTCTTGAGAAAGAACTGAAAGAGGATATTGATGCCAGTTCTCGGGTTCAGCTTCTGATTATTAAGGCGTTTGGAAAAGATGAGGCTGTTGTCGCTTCTGATTGGATTGATGCAATGAACTTTCAAGCTCCTGAAATGGAAGCCGGTGGTTTGACACCTCTGGGTAAAGCTATGGAAAAGGCTTTGCAGAAAATTGAAGAACAGAAGTGTCTATATGACAGCTGTGGTGTTACCTCCAAACGGCCTTGGATTTTTTTAATCAGTGATGGTGAACCGACGGATTATGATTGGGAAATTATTGCTGAAAAATGTCGTGTTGCTCAGCAGAATAAAAAAGTTGTTATTCATGCTGTCGGAACTCAAGGGGCTAATTTGGAAAAATTGGCTAAGTTCTCAACAATAACACCTAAACGTTTGAGTGGTTTACGTTTTACGGAATTTTTCTTGTGGTTAAGTCGCAGTGTGTCATGTGTGTCAAAAGCGGCTCCGAATGTTCCTGATCTTTTGGAAGATATTGGCGAATGGAATGAAGAATAAGCATCTTCCCATAAAAGTGGTGGCCGCAAGCGTTACCGGTGCATTGCATAGACATAATACGCAGGCTTGTCAGGATTTTTTTAAGTATGTGCAAGGGCGTAATTTTGTTGCGGTGGTTTCTGATGGGGCGGGATCAGCAAAGTTTGGAAAAATTGGAGCAAAAGTGGTTTGTTCCACATTATGTGATTTGTTGAAAAATCATTCCTTTGCTGAAGCTAAAACGGCAGTGGTTCATGCTTTGCGTGTGGCTCGGGAAAAGCTTGTTCGCCATCGGTTAAATCGATGTAAAAATGAATTTGGTTTGGCTGATTTTGCGGCTACAGTGGTTGGGGTCGTTTGTTATAAAAATAAGGGATTGTTCTTTCATATCGGTGATGGAGCTGCTATTGCTCTTAAAGATTGTTCGGGAGGCGATTTTGTCGTATCTCGCCCTGCGAATGGTGATTTTTCTTGCGAAACGTTTTTCTTTACTCAAATGGCTTGGGCTGAAAATTTACGCTTTACGGCATTTGAAGAGGCGCGTTCCCTTTTTTTAATGAGTGATGGTTTGACGATGTTTTCGTTTACAAAAGATTATCAAGATATTGAGAAAAGTTTTATTTTGCCGATTAATGATTTTTTACGGGAAGAAAAAGGAAAAGCACGCTCCGTTCGGGCTTTGGCTAATACCCTGAACATGCCGCGGGCGCAAAAGTTGAATCCGGATGATAAAACGTTAGTTTGGGTAAAGGTGCAGTAATGTCTGTGGAAAGTGACGTACAGGTGTATAATGCGATATATGCCGATAGTTCATTTGGAAAAGTGACACTTGGAACCTTGATTAATAAAGGAGGGGCTTCCGGTAAGATTTATTTGGTGGAAAATAAGCCGGAATTTGTTGCCAAGATTTTTCATAATCGAAATAAAAGCAAAACCAATCGTCAGAAATTGGAAGCAATGCTTTTGAATAAGCCTAATTTTGCGCCGGTTGAAAATGAGGGACGTTGCTATACACAAATTGCCTGGCCGGAAGCTGTTTTGGAAGATGATGAGGGATTTTGTGTCGGCTATCTTATGCCTTTGATTAATATGCAAGATGCCGTTTCTTTGGATCACCTGTTGCAAAAAGCGGTTCGGCAAAAGTTAGGACTTTCTGAAAAATATGCTTATCGGATTTTTGCGGCGTATAATGTTGCTTCAATGGTAACAGCTTTGCATAAATGCGGACATTATATTGTCGATTTGAAACCATCAAATGTTTCAGTTTATAAGGAAAATATGTTGGTGGCTATGGTGGATTGTGACGGTTTTTCCATCAGAGGTGAAAATACGCGATATCCGGCAGAATTTGTCAGTGAAGAATATATTTATCCAGAAGGAATGGATAAAACTTGTGCTGAAATGGGGGAAGAACAAGATAAATTTGCTTTAGCAGTAATTATTTTTAAGCTGCTGAATAATGGTGTTCATCCGTTTTCCGGTGTCCCTCGCAAAAGTGATGATGAAATGCTGACGATTCAAAACAGAATTGAACAATATCATTATGCTTATGGTTTATGGCCGGATAAATATCAGGCACCGCATCCGTATAGTATTCATGAGTATTTTTCCAGAGAGACGCTTGAGCTTTTTGAACGTGCTTTTGCTAAAGGCGGCCAACGCCCGACAGCATATGAATGGCAAGAACATCTATGGAAGTTGATGCATAACTTGCGCTCGTGTAAAAAAAATCATAATCACGTTTATTTCTCAGCTAAGGGATGTGGGTTATGTATGAGCGAAGAAAAGTTTTATGCGGATATGACCGCTATCAGAAATAAATTTCGTAAGCCGGAAAAAATCAGAGGAATCGAGGTTACAGAACTCTCTGTGGAAAAAAATGAGCAAAATAAAAAAGAAAGAGAAGCTCTAAACAACAAAATGCAGTACATTGGTTTGGTTGGAGCGATTTTTTATTTGTTGTTTTTTACATTTCTGTTTAAAGTTTTAGGTGCTTTTGCAGATGAGCTGGTGTTTATCGGACTGGGAGCTCAGGCTTTTGCTGCCGCTCTTATGATGTATGGTATTCATCAAGCATTTGTTAAATATGAAAAAAATGTTCCGCTTTTGCAGAATAAGATGCTGACGGAAATGTTACAAGTCTATGCGATTATATGTATTATTATTGCATTGGTTTCTGTGAATGATATCCCGCAGAATTTGCTTGATTTAGCGCCATAAGGTGCTATATGTATTAATGGTTTAAACTATATTTAAGGAAAAAAAGTTGAAAAAGTTAAATCCGATAATGATTTCCGGAAAGGA
>CAYLIN010000059.1:0-8097 GCA_964383725.1 uncultured Azospirillaceae bacterium
CTGTCTTGCCCTGCAAAAGTCCTTCTTTTAATTTTTCCATCACAATCCGCTCATGAGCAGCATGTTGGTCTGTGATAATAATACTATCCTCATTTTGCGATATAATATAAGTATTATGAAACTGAGCCTTTGCAAGCCCCATCGGACCGACTTCATCACTGACGGACGGAATTTTTTCTTCCTCAACACGAATAGACATTTTGTGTTCCAGCTCCGGCAATGTCGCCTGAGAATGGCGAACAGGAGGACGATAACCATATGTTGTAAAAGAGGTTGCCGGACGAAAATCTTCCTTTAATTCCTCAATAAACGGTGCCGAGGCAACACTTCTGTCTCCCCATTCAGGAACTTTATCTTGTATTAAGGTCTGCAAATCAAGGGTTTGAGAAGTTCTGTTTGCATGCTGATTTATCCCTTGCCGAATAGCGCTGACCAAAAGTCCACGAACCAACGCATTATCAAAAAAGCGAACCTCCGCTTTAGCCGGATGAACATTAACATCCACATAGCGAGGTTCGACATCAAAAAATAAGGCACACATCGGATAGCGATTCGAAGCCAAAACATCTTGATAAGCCCCTCGAATAGCTCCCAATAACAGCTTATCCCTCACCGGTCTGTTATTCACAAACAGAAATTGTGATAATGAGTTGGCTTTATTTAGCGTCGGCAAAGATACATAGCCACTAATTCTGGTATTGTCACGTTCTGCATCAATCAGAATTGAATTTTCAGAAAATTCTCGCCCCATAACTGCCGAAAGACGCTCCAATCTTGCATCAAACAAATCACCATTGCATGCCGGAAGCGCCACTTTTTTCTTCTCACCGTCATATAAATAAAAAGAGATTGAAGGATTTGCCAACGCAATACGTTGAATAATATCCACACACTGGGCTGTTTCTGCTGCGGCCGTTTTCAAAAACTTAAGCCGAGCCGGTGTCGCATAAAACAAATCTCGCACTTCAATCCGTGTTCCCTGCACACCGGAAGCCGGAACCGGAGGAAACTTTTCGCCACCATTAATTTCTATTTTCCAAGCACTGTCTGCCCCTTTTTGCTTACTGATAATTGACATTCTGGAAACAGATGCAATAGACGGTAAAGCTTCACCGCGAAATCCGAGAAAATTGATATTAAACAAATCATCATCCGGAAGTTTGGATGTGGCATGACGTTCCACCGCCAACGATAATTCATCCGGCGACATTCCTTTTCCATCATCACTGATAACAATCAGGCTCTTACCACCATCAACCAACCGAACCTCTATAGAAGAAGCTCCGGCATCAATAGCATTCTCAACTAATTCTTTCACTGCCGAAGCCGGACGTTCAATCACTTCTCCGGCAGCAATTTGATTAATAAGATTTGATGGTAAAATACGAATAGACAAGATTAACGTCCTACTTTCTTAAACTTTTAATTACCTGAATCAAATGAGATGTCGAACTATCATGAGCGACACCACTGGCATTACTCTGCAATTCAGGAAGAATGCTGAGTGCCATCTGTTTACCTAACTCAACCCCCATTTGGTCAAATGAATCAATGTTCCAGATAATCCCTTCCACAAACACTTTGTGTTCATACATCGCCACCAACATACCCAATGAATACGGATCAATTTTCTTAAAGACAAAAGTATTGGACGGACGATTTCCTCGAAAACTCTTGAATTTCTTTAAGAAATCAATCTCTTCCTTGCTTTTCCCGGCTTTTTTCAACTCTTCAGCCGCTTCTTTAACGGTTTTTCCACGCATTAAAGCCTCACCCTGAGCTAAGACATTAGCAACTAAAATCTCATGATGATCTCCAATTTCATTATGTGAAATAGCCGGAATAATAAAATCACAAGGGACAATAGATGTTCCTTGATGGATCATCTGAAAGAACGAATGTTGTACATCTGTCCCTGCCCCGCCAAACAAAACGGGAGCTGTTGAATATTTAACATACTCATTGTCATTTGAAACAAACTTACCGTTACTTTCCATATCCAACTGTTGTAAATAAGCCGGCAAATACGTTAAATATTGATCATAAGGAATAACGGCACAACTCTTCATTCCAAAGAAATTATTATACCATACGCCAAGCAATCCTAAAATAACCGGAATATTCTGAGAAAATTCAGTATTTTTGAAATGCAAATCCATTGCATGTGCGCCGTCAAGCATCTTTTCAAAATTATCCATACCGATTGCAATAGCAAGAGATAAGCCGATTGCCGACCACAATGAATACCGGCCTCCGACAAAATCCCAAAATTCAAACATATTTTCGGGATTAATACCAAACTTCGCCACTTCCTTCGTATTCGTTGAAACAGCCACAAAATGCTTAGATACAGCGGGTTCTCCCAAAGCATCGACCAACCACTTGCGACAAGTACGCGCATTGGTCAACGTTTCAATCGTTGTAAATGTTTTAGAAGAAACAATAAACAATGTCGTTTCTGGATCCACTTCATTCAAAACTTCACAACAAGCAGTTCCATCAATATTCGAGATAAAATAACATTTAATTCCCTTACCCCAATATTTCTTTAACGCTTCGGCAGCCATCTTAGGTCCCAAGTCAGAACCACCGATACCGATATTAACAATATTAGTCAGTTTTTTGCCGGTATGACCAACAAACTTACCTAAACGAACGGCCTCAGAAAACTGGCGCATTTTAGCCAAGACGGCATTAATTTCCGGCATAACATTCTTACCGTCAACATACACAGGAGTATTGGAACGATTACGCAATGCCGTATGCAATACTGCACGATGCTCGGTAATATTGATTTTATCACCGGCAAACATTTCATTGATTTTTTCATCAAGTTTACGCTCTTTAGCCAAAGCCAATAAATATTTCATCGTCCGATCATTAATGCGATTTTTTGAATAATCAAACATCATCGTATCCAAGTTGATACTATATTTTTCGGCACGTTGCGGATCCTTCTGAAACATATCGCGCATTTCAACCTTACGAAAACTTTTGTAATGATTTTCCAAACGTTTCCAAGCCCGACTTTTATTAACTTCTTTTTTTATCCCAAACATCTTCTTACTCCCTCGTTTCACTAAAACGGCCGATACTCACATTGACCAACTTATTTACATCAAAATATTTTTTAGCAGCAGCATTAACCTGCTCTAATGTTACTTCCTTCACATATTCGTTTCTTTTTTGCAAAAAATCCACTCCCAAATTATATTTTTGCATAGAAGCTAAAATATCAGCAATACCGGTTATTGAGGCAAAACGAAGATTATAGGAAGAAATTAAATAATTCTTAGCCAACTCCAATTCTTGTGCCGTAACCCCTTTAAGAGAAAATCTTTGCCATTCGTCAGCTAACAACTTTTCCACCTCGGCATAATTATCTGCGGTTGTTGCATAGCCGGCCATCAATAAGGGTGCCTTATCATCCAGTGATAAATATGAATAGACCCCATATGTTAATCCCCTCTTTTCTCTAATCTCTTGAGAAAGACGAGAATTCAAACCCGAACCACCCAAAATCTGATTAGCAATAAACAATGGATAAAAATCCGTATCATTTCGCCCCACACCGGGAGCTGCTTTCAAAGCAACATTCTGTCCGGTTTCTTCAGACATCAATACATGTCTTCCCTCAAAATTCACCTCCGGACTGCGAACAAAATTAATGCGACCGTTGCGTTTTATGTCTCCAAAGACACTATCCAACATCCTACCGGCTTCATCTTTACTGATATCTCCGGCAATTCCGACAATCAAATTCTGCAAATTAAGATTATCCGCCACAAACTGCTTCAACTGTAACGGCGTAATCCGCTCAATATCTTTTTTACGCCCTAATGGATGACGACCATAAGGATGAGCACCAAACAACTCTTCTTGCAAACGCATTGAAAGCCGATTTTGCGGTTGCTCTTGATATCTCCGAAGAGTTTCCAACAAAATAGACTTTGCTCTTATCACATCCTCTGTATCAAAACGAGGTTGAATCAACATATCCCGCAATAAAGAAAATGCCTTGAACATATTATCTCTGGTTGTAAGCAAACTACCGGAAAAATCATCCTTATCAGCAGAAAAAGAAATACTGATTGCTCTATTTTCCATCTCCTCCTTCATCTGAGAAGAACTATATTCTCCGGCACCTTCAGTCAGTAAAGAGGCCGTCAAATGGGCAATACCTTGTTCATTTTCATTATCCGATGCATAACCGGCATTTTTAAACAAAAAACTGACACTGATAATCGGATTTGTCTTATCTTGCAACAAATAAGCCTTTATTCCCGATTGAGCAGAAACAATCTCTTGCACTTGCGCCGTAAAAGTTCTGTCTTTCAAAATTGAATTTGTCACCAAATCTTGCGGATTACTTTTCCACGAAAAATCACGAAGAACATAACACAACAAACCACACAGGACAATCGGTAAAATAAGCCATTTTGCTCGATGATACGGAGATTTCATACACAACGGACGTCTTGTCATAAAGCATCCCCTCCTCTTTCCGGCCGCAAAATACCTTCCACTTCGGCACCACCTGCAACCAAACGACGCGCCGCATTTTTAACTTGTTCAACCGTTACAGCTTTTATCTCATCCTCCTGTTTTTCTATCTCAGACAAAGGCATTCCTGCAACAGCCATCGTACCCACAATAGCTGCGGCATCACGCGGATTATCCTTCAAATAAACCAAACCGGCCAACATTTTAGTCTTAACCTTTTCAAGCTCAATCTTATTCAACGCTTGTAACGAAGCTTCCCACTCTTTATCCAATGCTGCCAACAAATCTTCCGGAGCAACATTCTGCTGAGGAACTGCAGAAATACTAAAAGTCCCATAACTGCGAGCTGCAAAATTATATGAAGAAGAAACATCAACAGCCAGCTTATCTTCCATCACCAATTTTTTATAAAAACGCGAAGTCTCACCTTCTCCCAAATAAGCGGATAAAACAATCAAAGCATAAATATCGCCAGCACGATAATTAACTGAAGGCGCAACAAATGTCTTAAGAATTCGATAACCGTTAATCTGTGGCCGAGACATATCCACTCTGGTTTTAGAACTTTTTTCCGGAACAGGAAATTCACTGTTTTCCGGTAAAGCAGACTTTTTCACACCACCATAATACTTTTCAGCCAAAATTTTAGCCGTGGCAACGTCAATATCTCCTGATAAAATCAATATAGCATTATTCGGAACATAATACTTTTTATAAAAACGAAGAACATCATCTTTCGTCAACGATAAAATTTCTTCCGGCATACCTGTAACCGGACGGGCATAAGGATGTTCCTGCCACAAATCTCGACGCAAAACCTCTCCGAAATACGCCGTCGGATTATTATCCACACGTTGCTTTCGTTCCTGAAAAACGATGTCACGTTCTTTGGCAAAATCTTCATCACTGATTGTCAGATTCTGCATCCGATCAGCTTCCAAAAACATTGCTAATTCCAAACGTGTAATATCCAACGCCTGATGATAAGCTGTCATATCCTGTCCGGTAAACGCATTACTATCTGCGCCGTTTTCTTCCATCAAACGATTATACGCAGTTCCTTCCACATTTTTTGTTCCCCGAAACATCAAATGTTCCAAAAGATGAGCCATCCCGCCTTTTCCCATTGGCTCATCAACACTTCCGGACTTATACCACAACATGTGCTTAACAATAGGTGCTTTATGATTCGGCAAAACAATAACCTGCAGACCATTGTCCAACACAAACTCTTCTCCATTAAAAAGCTTTGCTTGCGCACTCAAAGAAAACGCAAGCAGCCCGAACAGCAAAAGGATATTAAAGAATTGTCTTTTCATAAATATTTATTGAGCCTTATTAACCATATCCATCAAATTACGTTCTGCGGCAGTCAGCCCATCATCAGAAGCCGTATCCTTATTTTCAACAACCGGGCGCAAATCATATTCCGGCGGCAGCGATAACGGAGCTCGCGGCATAACCATAAATTCATTAGGCGCTTTTTTGGAAATGCCAAGAGTTTCCCTTGTAGCTGAACCACATGCCGTAACAGCTAATAAACTCAAAAAAGTTATTCCCAATCCAAATTTTCTGTTCATTTACTTTTCCTTTTTTGTTTTTACAACATTAAACAATCCCTGAAAGATTAACAAACCGGCACCGATACAGATAAAACTGTCCGCCACATTAAATGCTGGCCAATGGCTTTCTCCCAAATGAAAATCTAAAAAATCAAACACGGCCCCCAAACGAACCCTGTCAATCACATTACCGATAGCCCCACCAATAATCATCCCAAGAGCCACTTGCGCTATTTTATCCTTTTCCTGACGTAACCAATATACCAAAAAAGCCACAATCAATAAAGCCACACCTGAAAGCAACCAAGCCCCCAAATGGCCATAATTATTAAACATTGAAAAACTGACACCGGTATTCCACGCCCGAACCACATTAAAAAATGAAGTATAAACAATCACAACACGCTCTTGCAACAAATCGGTCAATACCCAAAATTTGCTGAGTTGATCAGCAATAACAACGGCTAACGCCACTAAAATACCCGGAATCACTATTTCACTCCTGAAATTTCATAAACTTCAAAGATTATAAGCACGAAGATGAAAAATAAAAAGCTTTAAGTCTGAGATATACAAAACTTTTAAAACAACAGTAGCTTTGCCAACCCCAAAAACACAAAAAATCCGCCGGAATCAGTAATAGCAATCAAAAACACACCGGAAGAAATTGCCGGATCGGCTTTCAGCTTATTCAGCGTCAGCGGAACCAGAATACCGGCCAAACTGGCAACACTCAACTCAATAAACATGGCTATAGCAATAACCAAACTGACAATCACAAAATCAGGAAACAACAAATGTGTAATCAACCCGATTAATCCGGCAAACAACAAACCATTAGAAACCCCGACCAAAAATTCTTTCATAATCATACGCAGCGTATTACGTGATGTCAGTTCTTTCATAGCCAAAGCACGCACCACCACAGCCAATGTCTGATTTCCCGTTGTTCCGCCCATTGAAGCAACAATAGGCATCAAAACGGCAAGCAACGAAACCTGCGCTATCACATCTTGAAAGCCTTTGACAACTGTCGATGCCACTAAAGTTGCTCCCAAATTGGTTAACAACCAAGCGATTCGCGATTTGAAAATAGAAAAGACGGATTTATAAACATCGCCCTCTTCCGCACCGGACAAGTGCATAATATCTTCAGAGGCTTCCTCATGAATAATATCGACAACATCTTCAATCAAAATTGCCCCGACCAAATGCCCGCGATTATCGACAACCATGGCTGACATCCAACCATATTCACGGAACATATGTGCCACTTCGGCTTGGTCTGTCAAAACACCAATCGGCACAATCTCGCCATCCATCACATCATACAATTTTTGTGACGGCTTGGCACGCAACAGCTTATCCAAGGCAATCTGCCCTGTCGGCTGAAACTTATCATCTGTCAAAAAGATATCATAAAAATCTTCTGGAAGCTCATCATTGTTGAGCAAAAAAGCTTTAGCCTCTTTCACTGTCCATGAATCAGGCATACTCACAAATTCTCTGGTCATCAAACGACCTGCGGAATCCTCAGGATACCCCAAAGAAGATTCGACCTGATATTGCAACTCCGGATCAAGTTGTTTAATAATACTCTGTTGCTCATCCTCATCCATATGTTCAAGGATTTCAACAACCTCATCAGAGTCCAACTCATTAGCAATTTTAACAATCTGCGGTTCGTTCAAACTTTCAATAACTTGTTCCTGAACCACATCATTCAATTCGGGAAATACGTCAGGATTGATTCGATCTCCCAAAATTTCAATCAATTTTCTACGATCACTGAGATTCAGAGTTTCAATCAATGCTGCCAAATCATATTCGGACAAACCTTCTACAATTTTGCAAACATGGCTGACATCATTCTCACGTAAGGCAATATCAATAGAATCAACCATCTTCGGTCCCAAACCGAGATGGTATTGTTCAACTTGAGGGATAATTTTTTTCTTTTTTTTGAGCTTAGACTTGGGAAGCAGGTCACGCTTAAAACGTTTACTCATAACAAATCCTCCTTCCGGTCGAA
>CAYLIN010000060.1:0-8041 GCA_964383725.1 uncultured Azospirillaceae bacterium
TTTTCCTTTAACAAAAAAGCGGGGTTTTTGACCCCACTTCCAAAACATTTTATGAAAGAATACAATGCATATACCATAAAAATTTTAAAAATCCAGCATTTTTTTACTTATATTCCTCTGGAAATAGCTGATGATGCATCCACAAAACCAAAGAAGTCACCACCACTGCGGAAAAAGCCACATCACTAACAAAATGATATCCTTGTGCGATTCTTGCCAAACCATATAACGATGCCAGCAGAAAAACAACAGTTACAACAGCTTTCCGATACCGACGAGGCGCCAACAAAGCCAAACTTAAAGCCCAAAAACCGATTGCCGTATGCCCCGACATAAAAGAACAATCCAAATCACACTGATTCGAAATCACCATCGGAGCGGTAAATAACTTTGTGCCCCCCAATTCAGACACATCATAAGGTCTGGCGCGCCCCCAAAAAGTTTTAAATAACGCATTAACAATCAATCCCGGCCCTAAAACCATTGTTCCTGTCGTCAACAACATAATTCGGGTATCAAGCTCCTGAATATGCCACCAATGTCGTTTCCCGGCCAACCAAATAGCAAAAATAGCAGTCCCGCACAAAACCAATGCCGAGGCAATTCCGTGCGTAATTAACCATCCCAACGCCCCTGTGCGCAAATAAAACTGCCCGTGATTATAAAACAGCTGTGAAACACCGATATCCACGATTGGTGAAACGGCAATCAATAAAAACAACACCAAAATAATGATAAAATTAAGTTGAGGTTTTTTCATCAAACGTCCATCCTCAAATTAACCATCTTCGAGATGCAACAAAATAGAAACACTTATCAGTGTCGCAATCAATGTCGGTGTCCATACCGCCAAACCAACAGGAATATACCCGTTAATCCCAAAAGCATAAACCAATTGCGTCAAGAAATAAACAATAAACCCGGTCGAAATACCACCGACAATAAGAACCATTACCCCGCCGCGACGATTATTCGGACGCAACGCAAACACCGCCGCCACCAAAACCATAGAACACAACAAAAACGGAGAAGCAATAAGCGACAAATAGCGCAAAACATGACGTTGAGCAGAAAACCCCGACATTTCATAAAAACGAATAGTATCAGGCAAATTCCAAAAAGAAATCGATTCCGGAGCAGCAAAATTTTCCTTAATTCGCTCTGGCGTCAATCCCGTCTGATATGTCAAGCTATTAACAATTTGCGTTGGCTCTCCAGCTTTAAATAAATGCACATCTTTCAACTCAAAATGCCCGTCTTTCAAAACACCGGCAAAAGCTTCAATCCGACGAGTAGGTTGTGAACGACGATCCAGCTCAAGCAGACTAATTCCTCGCAATAAAAAATCATCCCCATCTTGCCGCAATGAACGTGCCTGAAGAACCATCACATAATCATCGTCTATTGCTTCTCTAATCCATAACCCTTTATCAGAAAACAAAACTGCCTTAGGATTTCTAGTTTGCAAGCGATATTCAAGTGTTTCATACATATCATTCATATCAGCAGCAATCGGATTAACAAGAGCCACATTAGCCACACCGACACAAAAAGTTGCAAACAAAACAGGCATCAAGAAACCCCAAATAGAAACACCGGCAGCCCGAATAATAACAAACTCATTACTTTTACTAAGCTTCCAAAAGGTCACCATTGCAGCAATCATCATAACAAAAGGGAAAACCATCTCTATCGTTTTTGGAAGTTTAGTTACAGCCATTTGCAATACAAATCCAAAGCCCACATCATAACGCTCAGATGTCCGGCGCAACAGTTCCACTACCTCAAAAAGGAGAACCACGCCCAGCACCATCAGCAAAACAGCCAAAAAATTCAATAAAATCTGTTTGGTCAAATATCGACCAAGTATAGAATTAGGTGTCATATTAATCAGTTCATTTATTTATCAATATTGCCAGACTAGTCGCATTTTTTTATTTTATCAATCAATTTTTCACAGGTTAATCAAAATATCCCAAAGACAAATAACGCTCAACAGCATCCGGCAAAACAACTAAAATATTTTTCTTTTTCATTTCCGAACGATGAGCGATTTTCAGAGCCGCACACAAGGCTGCACCTGCAGAAATACCGATTGGCAATCCTTCAAATTTAGCAGCTAAACGAACTGTATCAATTGCTTCCTCATCCGTAATATCCATAACCTCATTTACCAGATTATCATTATAAAACGGCGGAACAAAACCTGCTCCGATTCCCGGAATTTTATGCGGACCGGCGGCTCCCCCATTCAAAACAGCACTCGATTTCGGTTCAACTGCTACCACATATAAATCAGGATTTGACGTTTTCAGAGTAGCGGCAATTCCGCTCAAAGTTCCCGATGTTCCGACCGCACTGACTAAAACATCGACCTCGCCGGCCGTATCTTCCAAAATTTCAATACTTGTTCCAAAACGATGAGCATTAGGATTCGCTTCATTATAAAATTGCTGCAACATAATCACGTTCGGATTCTTTTCCATTAGCATTTCTGCTTTGGCTAAAGCCCCTTTCATACCATCAGCTGCCGGCGTCAAAATCACTTCTGCCCCGAAATGACGCATCAGAAAAACACGTTCTTTAGACATATTTTCCGGCATTGTAATAACTAATTTATATCCTTTCGCCGCACACAAAGCTGCTAAAGCAATTCCGGTATTACCGCTTGTCGCTTCCAAAAAAATAGTATCTGGAGTAACCATACCGCTCTTTTCAGCCTCTTCCAACATTCGTAGGGCTATTCTGTCCTTAATTGAAAACAGGGGATTATAAAATTCACATTTTCCCAAAATAGTTGCTTTGCTCTGGCAATGCTTTGCCAAACGTTTCATTTCCAATATTGGTGTATTTCCCACCATATCAGCCACAGACTCATAGATTTTCTTCATATTCAGCCCCTAAATTATGTTCATAAGCACTAAAATCCTCTAGACCTATATAGCAAGTCTTTGTTAAGATTACAACAACTTAAAAAACAAACGAATAACATGAAAAAATATTACCTGATTAGCTTATTTATTTCTTGTCTGGCTTTCACTCCGAAGCAAGTTTATGCTTCAAGTCTAGACGAATTATACCGTGATATTGTCCGCTCGGATAATCAGGGGTATTTACCGCTATTTGTAAAAAACCGCAACATTCCCGATATTTTGATAGAAGAAGAGCTTCTTCGTCAAAACAATGAAAGCCCCCATCAACTCAAAACCCCTGTACCGGATCCGATAAATCTAAATAATGACAGACAAGCAAAAGAACAAGCAGCAGCTATTGCCCATAAGCGTTGGGAAGATGCTATGCGTGCCGTTCGAGAAAACCGCGTCACCCCTATTGAATTACAAGAGATTAACTATCGTGTTCAAAAAGAAGACCCGCACGCAACAGAAATTCTTGCTTGGATGAATGCACGTGGCATAGGGGTCACCATTAACTTACCGGAAGCCTTTGCTCTCTACCAAAAAGCAGCGACGCTCAATGTTCCGAACGCCGCTGAAAATGCCATCAAAGTTTATAAATCTATGTCTTCGCAACAACGTTATGACTTGCAACGAGCTGCCGGACTAAAAATTTAATTCTCTTCAACTTCCTTAATCAGTTCTCTGACAAAACCTTTCAATCCAACCTGACGAACGCGTTTCATCCGTTCACCGGAAATAATTTTTTGGATTTTATAGACGGTTTCTTCCAGATCAACATTGACAATTACATAATCAAACTCATCCCAATGGCTCATCTTATCCAAAATAATGCCCATACGTTTTTCAATAACTTCTTTGGAATCTGTCCCACGATTCTCTAAACGAGAACGCAATTCTTTAATTGATGGAGGCAATAAATAAATTGTTACAATATCTTCCGGTGCCTTTTGACGCATTTGACGCGCACCGGCCCAATCCATATCAAACAATACATCCTGACCAACATTAATAAAGCTGTCCACTTCCGAACGTAATGTTCCATAACGCGCCCCATACTGAGAATCAACATACTCATAAAAAGCATCTTGTTCCAAAAATTCATTATACTGTTCATCGGTCACGAAATAATAATCGACACTATCAACCTCCCCCGGACGTGGAGCTCTGGTCGTTACCGAAACGGAAAATTTAATATTAGGATCCCGTTTCAACAATTCCTTTGCTACAGTCCCTTTTCCGGTACCTGAAGGAGCTTCAATAATAAACATAGCCCCTTTGCGCACTTTTTTTAATCGATTGATAATTTCATCCATATTTGACCTCACTCAATGTTTTGAACCTGTTCACGAAATTGCTCAATAAGAGCTTTCAATTCCATTCCCAGATTAGTTAATGCAATATCACAAGACTTTGAACAGGTCGTATTAGCCTCCCGATTCAATTCCTGACACAAAAAATCCAAACGCCGACCGACAGCCCCATCAGCATTCAGCAAACCTTCCGCTGTTTTAACATGAGCTTGCAAACGATCAACTTCTTCCCGAATATCTGCTCGGGTTACATAAAAAACTAACTCCTGAGCCAAACGATCCTCACTGACCTCTACGCCATCAGCCCACAATTTAACTTGTTCCGCCAGTTTTTCCTTCATTTTTGCCGGAATAGTTTCCGCAATGTTAGCAACCTGCCCAACAAGCTCAGCAATCTGCCGCAAAATAATCCCTAGTGCCACTTTAATCTTTTCACCTTCGGTTTGCCGATCTTTTGCCAGCTTTTCACAAACGACAACAAAATCCGCAATCAACTTTTGAGATAGCACGTCATTTTCTTCATCACTCAAGCCGCTGTCATCAGTTTCCAAAACACCCTTCATGCCTAATAAAGCAACTGGAGAAGGCTTTCCCATCACCTCTGGATTACTTTTATATAACGCAACAGCTTTTGACGTTAAAACCGCCAACAATTCATCATTAATCTTTGGTAAAACAGCTTCACTCTGATTTTTCAAATCAAGCACAACTTGAACATTACCGCGATTCAAAAATCGCATGGCAATATCTTTCAATTCCGCGGTTAATGCCTCATATCCAAAAGGCAACCTGCTTTTCAAATCCAAAGATTTTCCGTTAACACTCTTAATCTCCCAAACCCAATCAAATTGCTGATTGTGAATCAGTGCACCTCCTTTTTGGCTGGCAAATCCTGTCATACTGGAAATCGTCACGTGATAAACTCCTTATTAATTTTTTTGGTATTATATATAAGAAATACTTAAAAAGTTTTTACTTTAGGAAAAATAATGAACAGAAATCAAAATATTTTGATCACCGGTGCTACCAGCGGCATTGGAGCAGCCCTTGCCCTTTACTACGCAAAAACAAGTGCAAAAACACTCTTTCTTTGCGGACGAGATGAATCACGCCTAAAAACCATCACACAGAAATGTACACATGCAGGCGCCGTTGTCTTTTCTCAAATTGTTGATGTCACCGATAAAGATGCTGTCAAAAATTGGATTCTTGCTTGCGAGGAAAAAGCCAACATCAATCTGGTTATTGCTAATGCCGGCGTTGCAACCCTTCAAGAAAATACCGAAAACATATACAAAACCTTTGATACTAATATATATGGTGTCTTAAACACGGTTTTACCAACCTTGGAAATTTATAGAAATCGCCTTCAAAAACAAACATCAGAAACCTCATCTCTGGATAAATTCATCAGCAAGATGAAAAAACAAAAACGAGCTTTTTCTATATCTCCTTTCACAAAAAAATACTTAGGAAACATCGGCTGTGAGCTATACAACACAGACAACAAAGCCATTGCTATTGTCAGCTCCATAGCCGGATATCACGGTTTGCCGACCTGTCCGTCATACAGTGCATCAAAAGCTTGTATCAAAGCTTGGGGAGAGGCTTTACGTCTTATGCTCAAACCATCGGGAATCCGCGTCAGTGTCATTTGCCCGGGCTTTGTTCGTTCACGTATTACAGACAAAAACACATGCCCCATGCCTTTTTTCTGGGAAGCTGATAAAGCAGCAAAAGTCATCGCCACACGTTTGGAAAAAAATATCGGATTAATCGCTTTTCCATGGCAACTACGATTCGTCACTTGGCTTATTTCGATTTTACCAAACAAAATCAGCGACTTCATCTATTCCAGATTGCCTCATAAGGTTTAAGAATAAGAGATTTTCTGAAAAAACAAAAAAAATCATAATTTATTAAACGTTGTATGTTAGCGTTCAAGCAACATCAACAAACAAAGGCAAAACATGTTACATAACTGGTGGCAGGCTACAAAAATTTATTTTGACCGGCGAATGCTGGCTATGATTCTGCTTGGTTTTTCAAGTGGATTTCCTCTGCTTTTAGTCTTTGGAACCCTAAACTTATGGCTTAAGGATTCCGGCGTTTCCTTAACCATGATTGGTTTATTTTCTCTTGCCAAAACTCCCTACAGCTTAAAATGGTTGTGGTCTCCGATTGTTGACCGAGTAAAACTTCCGTTTTTCAACAAGCTTGGCCGTCGCCGCGGTTGGGCTTTGCTCACACAAATCTGGCTGATAATAGCCATCTGGGGAATGGCCTTGACCAATCCGACGCAATCTGCAATGACTATGGCAATTTGGGCTTTTATCATGACCTTTGCCTCTGCCTCACAAGATATTGTTTTAGATGCCTACCGCATTGAAAGCTTCTCCAATCGTGAACAAGGAGCCGGTGTTGCCGTCTTTGTTCTCGGCTATCGAATAGGTACATTATTTTCCGGAGCCGGAGCTTTATTTATGGCTTCGATAATGAGCTGGGAAGATGTCTACAAAATCATGTCTTTAGGCGCGGTTGTCGGAATGATTACGATTTTATGTTCTAAAGAACCCAAAAAAGAAAAGAATTTCAAAGAGAAAAAAACTCGCGGAACATGGGCTCAACGCTTATCGCAATTTATGAAAAAAGCCGTACACGAACCATTGGCTGATTTTATAAAACGCCCAAACTGGTTACTGATTCTTTTATTTATCTTTTTTTACCGAATGAGCGATGCCTACATTGGTCCCATGGCCTACCCTTTTTACGATGATTTAGGCTTTACAAAAAATGAAATAGCCGCTGTTGTTAAAATTTTTGGCGTCATAGCAACCATTGTAGGAACCCTTTTAGGCGGAATCATCGTCAGTCGTCTAGGAATTGTCAAAGCTCTCCTGATTTGTGGTATTCTTCAAGGCCTCTCCAACCTCGTCTTTGTTGCACAAGCTTACGCCGGACATAATATTAACATGTTCATGATAACCATTTCGGTAGAAAACATCACCGGTGGCATGGGAACCGCCGCTTTTGTAGCTTATATATCTTCACTTTGCAATATTGCTTATACGGCAACACAATATGCTCTATTATCATCACTGATGAGTTTGGCACGTGATGTTTTCGCTGCCAGCTCAGGATTTTTAGCAGAAAACATTTCTTGGCCGCTATTTTTCATTATAACGACACTAATGGCTCTTCCCGGACTGCTAATTTTAGTCTACTTGATAAAGAAGAATAGCATAAAACAAAACCAGCCTTAAAAACCATAAAAAAAGCGCCCCAAAAGGGACGCTTTTTTTGCTTCAATTGAAACTACTCAGCAGCTTCAGCAGAAAAAGCTTTAGCTTGCTTTTTAGCATCATCTTCTGTTCTGGCAACATTAACCAGAATTGTTTGAGAAACTTCAGGATGCAAATTCAATTTAACTTGATATACACCCAAGTCTTTAATGCTGTTTTCCAAGTAAACTTGACGACGTTCAACATCAAAACCAGCTTCTTTAATTGCAGCAGCAATGTCACGAATAGTAACAGAACCATACAATTGACCGGTTTCAGCAGCTTGACGAACCAAAACAGCTGCAAAACCTTTCAAAGATTCAGCCAATTTAGAAGCGTCATCAAACAATTTCTTGTTGTGAGCTTCCAATTCAGTTTTTTGAGCTTCATAAGCAGCTAAATTAGCTTCTGTTGCACGCAAAGCTTTTTTAGTAGGCAACAAATAGTTACGAGCATAACCGTTTTTAACGTTTACTTTTTCACCCATTTTACCCAATTTGTCTACATGTTCGAGCAGAATAACTTCCATTTT
>CAYLIN010000061.1:0-6467 GCA_964383725.1 uncultured Azospirillaceae bacterium
CGACTCTGCTACCGACCTCCGGAAATCAGTCATTCATAATGACTGATTTTTTTGTATATGCGCATCGGATGCGATTTAAGGGGAAATCTGCCCCAGTCACTATCTTTGCCTCGCAAAATCGTGTTAAGGTCGGTTGGCCGAACGGTTTTATTAATGTTTGGTCAGTTGCCTATATCATTTATTTAGCTTGTATCAACTTATTTTCATTCGTGGTTAGCATTAATTATCACTTTCTGCGATCTCAGTTTTACCTAATACTTTGCCAAAACGAAACTTCCATTGTCTTTAAAGCCTCATTGCGTTTAGAAATGAATTCTGAAAAATGACCATTACGATAGGCTTGAATCATTTCTTTTGACAAACAAAATTTGCTAAATTCATTACTCCAATTAATTTTTCCTTTAAATAATTGAGTTATTTTTAAAACATCTTCTTTTGAAGTACATGCGATGGTATTGGTACAATTCCTATTTTCCAGTTCTTTTACAGGTACTGTAACCGTCTCAAAAATAGAACTAAAATCTTTATTAGGCCCGATTTTTAATAAAGAGACTGTTACGAGACTGCATACTCTTACAGATCGGAGTGAGTATTTTTTCGGGAATGGATTTATATCGATAGACCATTCAGAAACATCCAATGGTGATGTTTTATCTCCCTTGGCGAAATATCTGAACTGCCTAATATCCTCTCTTATTTTTGATAAAGATGTATTGGTAAAATAATTGTGATATGTAGTATAAAAAAACCATTTTTTTAACTCTTTTAACTGCAACGTTGTCGGTTGGGGTACTATTCGGAAAAAATCGGCAAGTATTACCAAATGGTAAGAATAGGGAAGTAACTTACTATCTATCACTCCACACTTTAAATACAAAAATTGTACAGCTTTTTGGATATTTTCATTTACTTCAGACATTATCTGAGGTAAGCGCTCTTTTATTGCCAGAATATCTTGGATTTTACCATCAATGAATATTTTGTTGGTATGATTAAATACACATTTTAAAATCAAGTCACGACTGATATCTGCAAAGTTGTATTCTGCCAGATTATTTTTAATATTTGTGATGGCTTGTCCAAAGAGAAAGTTTGAATTGCTATTATATGCTAAAGCCTGAATCATATAATCTTTGCTGATTACTGTTGCCTTAGAATTCAGACGGGAGAAAATCTCTACCGCTTCATCAATAGTGCCCCCTTTGACATTAATATACCCCAATTCATATGACTGCAAAATTTTGTTTACATATTTGGCATTATTCGCATATTTTTGTTTTACATCTTCTGCTAAGTTACTTCCTTTTAGCCTTTCTAAATAACCTACTAAAGAATAAGTATCAAGTGCTTCCGATAATGCCAAATTACAAAAATGTTCTCTTTTAAAACCATTGGGTTGTCTGAATGGTTTCATTTCATCAAGATTTACAAAAAAATCACGGGAAAATATCCCTTCCTCAAATAGAGAACTGAGCAATGTTGTTACTCGTTGTCGTCCGTCCAATACATAACACACATCTTCCTGCTTTTCCGCCTTTGAAGCAATTACTTTTACCCCTTCGACATCGTCTATCGTCATGAATTTATCTTGCTCCGGAGTCCATAGAATCAAAGAACCTATAGGAAAACCATTTAAAATACTGTCAAATAAATCAAGCATCTGTCCAGTATTCCATACAAAATCCCGTTGAAATTTGGGTATCAGTATATTACCATTCTTGATTCTATCTAATACGATAGTCATGTAATCCCGGTCTGCTTTTATATTCATCATACAAGTTTGGCAAATTTCAGTATTAACGATTGTATTTCGTTTATATTTTTCCCGTTATGTCCCACTAAATGGTGGGCCGTTATATTTATTAATTTTTGTTTGTCGATATAATTGCTTAATATGGGTAAATTTCGTTTTTCATAATGTTTTTTAGAGTGATTTCTGATGAATGTTTCCACGTCTTCGAAATCCCAGGATTGAACGGGCAAAGGATATTCTAGATTTTCATCCGCCAATTGGGCCATTTTATAACATTCTATGTCGAAATAATTCTCTAGCTCTCGCTTATATAATATATGATAGCATAACTGATTTTGAATTGAAAAATCTTTTATATTCTTTTTTTCTTTTTTTAAATCGGCATCTTTTGACTCTTTATCACTATCGTATACTGCCATTACTTTATAATTGCTTAAATCACCAAATACAGTCATACGATTTGAAATGGTTTTTATAATTTCTCCACAGCCTCCGGCATGGTAGGGTTTAAGTTCTTCGGCACATTTCTTTTTTTCAATAAGAGTATTTATACTTTTAAATTCACGGTCATTTTTTAATAACTCTATCCATTTTCTTAACACGGGCCAGTCATTGGATTCATTTTCTACCACCACATATGAAGGTTTATTTACCAATAACATTGCACGGGAGGGTTCTACAGAGTCTTGTCCAAAGCCTACATTAATTTTCGAGAGATAAGTAGCCATAACTCCCGTAACATCACGAAATTCTGTATTTTTTTGAATTAATTCAATATCAATGGCCCCTAAAAATTGAGTTGTTAATACTTCAGCTTCTATCCATTGCCATACTTGAAAAGGAACTTTCATATAATGTTTCTTTTCTACAATTGTGACAATAAGTTTAGCGAGCACACGTTTAGCCTTTACATCGGCATCTTTAATGGAATCATTCAAGACAAAAATCATCACCTCTTATTTTGGGAAGCCTTGTTTTTTATTTCATTTAGTATTTCATACGACTCATTAAACACTCCTTCCGGCCAATCACTCAAGTTTCCTTCAGCATCGATTTCTATTCGCCTTAAATAGGCATTCCCGCTTTCTTCCTCATCTACAAAATAAATCAAGACATCTTTTTCTGTTAAAGGATTATCCTTATCCACAACGGCATCTCTGATCCCGAGCAAAAGATTCTCTGAGTGCGTTTCAATCAAATAATGATGGTTTAGTTCTTTTGCTGTGCAGGCAAATAATTTAGATAAATTCAGATGTGCTGCAGGATGAAGATGCAATTCTGGTTGTTCAACCGCAATTATGGCATTGTCGTCAGGTATTAGGCATCGTACTACAATCGGAAGTACCTGGCTCATTCCTTGGCCTTCATCTGCGATATTCACAAAAAAAGGGTTGTCTTTCTTTCGCATTCTAATCTGATACATACCTTTATCCAAAGACTTGATATCTATCTTCGTGCCATTGAAATTGTTTGCGTACCATTCTGAAACTTTTTCCTGTAATTCTAAAGAATTGTATAAAATATCATAAGCTGCCCGTCCGTCAATTCCTACTTTTTCAAATGATACCATTCCTCCGTATGAGTATACACGTTCGGGAGACTTTCGGAAAGGACCGATATAATCAACTTTGATGACTTCTTGCCATAAATTAGGGGGGCATTTCAGATTTTCTAATACTTGTGAATTAATAAAACCAGAAAAACTGTCGGCAGCATATTCTTTGCCTGTTTTTTCACAAATATAGATGTAGACCTTGTTTTGCTTTTTCAATTTCAGCAATATTTCCTGCCCTTGGTAATTTACTTGGTATTCATTAATTATTACATCTCCTTCAGTCTTTAGAGATAGCAAAGATACACGAATTTTCAATCCCGATTCAAATTCTACACGAAAGGAAAGCCCCAATGAATTACCATTATGGGTTATATCGGAAAAAGAAGAACCGAGTATTACTTCATCGTTATTAAACTTAATTGCAGATTTTTTCAATAATCCTGAGAAAGAAGTTTCTAACATGGGGAGTAATTTCAGAATGGAACTTTTGCCACTACTATTTTTCCCAATTAGTATAGTTACTGGAGCAAATTCAATTGTTTCAGAATTGGCAAATCTTTTGTATGACGAAAAAGAAATATTTTTTAAATACATATTTTAATCAAATATTATTCCTTAGGATCTATCAATCTTTATGCAAAGATAAGAATTTACAATAAGAAACCTATTACAATTAAAATAAACCTTTTTCTTTTAAGATGAATTATGATGGTCCTTCACATTGATTAAAATAGATGAACCTTTTGGGAGGATAAACAGATAGGAATATGCTTATTGGTATTTTTATTTATAGTTAGGTGATTTATAATAAAAACAAAAGGGCGGACAAACCGCCCTTAAACGATGGAATGATCTATAATAAGATAAATGAGTTATCTAGTCATTTCCACCAACACAAGAGCCAGTGCAAGATCCTTTACAACTCCAATCTCCACACCCCATAGTTATTGTACTCATATTTACAATAGTACTTGAAAATCGTACAGATAATTGTGTTTTTTTCATTAATCTTCCTATAGTATCCGCAGAAAGTAAAAACATAGATAAAATAGGTTTGTTTAAATTTGAATTCATAACTAATTTATTTAAAATTAAACCATTTGAGCATGTACTAATTTATTTATTTTGTTTATTGCATTTATTGTTAAAACATCTTCGTGTGATATATCTTTTTGATACTTTTTTCTAAGAATTTCTTGTGCTTTATAATTGGCTGTTGCGATTGCCCTTAATTTGATTAGCTCACATTTTTGTGCTGAACGTTTGGAAATATCACCTGTTGTTGAAAAATTATCTCCATAACAACCATTACAAATAGGAAACAAATAACATTCTTCTCGACATTTATTATTTACAAACAACTTGTCATCATGAAAGTCTATTTTTTTAACCTCATTTAATTGATTGCTTTTCAAAGAAAGTGGAGAAAAATATGTACATGGATATTTCTCCCCATTAATATCTATAACAGCCATGTTGTCTCCTGTACCGCAACGCTTTTTTATTGTAGTTTCCGGATTTTCACAAAGAAATAATGGCATATTAAACAGCGGAGCGACTTCAATGTTTGGATTATTGAGATAAAAAGATATCAACTGCTGAAATTGTTCGGCAATTATCTTTAAATTGCGGTCAAAATCATGAATCTCGACACCTTCTGCAAAATTGCATCCTCTTAATTTAAAACCTTTGTTCTGGATAAAAATAACATCATTGGCTAAATTTTTTAAATTTCTATCGGAAATGGTCATCTTCACAGATTGTTCCGGCCAGTTTGCCAAGAAAAAATCAAAATCTATTTTATCAAAAGAGTTGGAACGGTTTAAATCATGTGTTATTTTTGTTCCGTCAAGACTAAGACCTAAATAAATTCTTTCTTTGTTTTGGATTGTCCACTTTCGGATTTTATCTGTAATAAGAGTTCCATTTGTATCCACAAAAAACAGATATTTCTTTTTCCATTCTCTGCTCCATGTCCATTCACACAATTCTCTTATAAGCTCAAATTCCATAAATGGCTCTCCTCCGAATAAGGATATTTCGACCTTTTCGTGCTCTCCGGTAGTAAGGTACTTTTCAATAGCTCGTTTGGCTATACTTATGTCCATTTTATTTGCATCTTTGTTGTGTTCATAACAATAAACACAATTCAGGTTGCAATTCCTTGTAATTATTAATGTTAATTGAAATGGCATTTTTACATGTGTCATGTTATAATGTGCTTATTCATTTGAATTATTACTATTTTTAATGAGGTAAATATATCCGGAAGGGATTGATGGACTGTACAATTTCGAACCACATTCAGTGTAAAAGCTAGAAATAGCTTCAATCGAATCATCTTTTTTTAATAATTGAATTCTTAGGTCAGTACGGTATTCGGGTCTTTGAGTGATATTGCCATTTTTGTCATACTCAAAATCTTTAGTTCTGTAATACATTGTATAATAGTTAGTAAGATATATAGGAAAGAATATTTCTTTTTGTTTGTATTTATAATATTTTGTAAGTATTTCTATTTCCTCTTTTGATGCCCAGTGATATCCCGTTTCAATGGGGGCACGAAGAAGATCGTATGCTCTAGAAAAGGGGCCTACAACTTTGGCTTCAATGTCAAAATTTTTATAAGTGATATTGGTTAAAAGTTCTGTAATTATATCCCCAGAGAGTTCCATTAATCCTTGTGCGTTATAGATTGTTTTATTAGTTTCTGCTGCTCCGATTATTTGTCCTGTTTGTACGTCAATCATGCGGGCAGAAATAAAAAGCGATTCAAAAATTTCGGAAACATCCACGACGACAACGAAACGCACGCCGAATTGCTGTCCCAAGCGTACAATCTGACTGTCATTCACGGCTCCGGACGTTTGATAATCCTGTTCTTTTGCTAAAGCTGCTAGGAAATCCGCCGTACGTTCTACAGCTACATATTCTTCACTTTTAGTAATTCCCGAAACCATTTTAGAACCGATTACTTTTTTATATCCAGATTCTACATCGCCTGTTACATACACGGCAACTTTCTTTTTTATATCTTGCGAAATAGCGATACTTCCCGAGCAAAGGAACACGATGAATAAACAAATGACTCTTTTCATGATTTTTAATTTTATTATTTTGAATTTCTGGAAACTAAACGATAAGCCACATTGTTAGCCA
>CAYLIN010000061.1:6477-7906 GCA_964383725.1 uncultured Azospirillaceae bacterium
GTCCGTTGTTTTAATGATTCGGCTTCCGTCGGCAGACTTTATTACCAAACCGCTTTCCACATTAATCAGGCGGGCGGAAATGAAATAGGTATTGTCTTCTGTTTCGGATACTTCTAATACTGCCACATACTTTGCTCCGAATCGTTTGCTGAGTGCGGCAATCTGTTCGTCCCGAACTTCTCCTGACAATTGATAATCCTGTTCTTTGGACAAGGCATTTAAGAACGCTTCCGTCCGCTCTACGGCAACGTATTCTGTGCTTCGCGAAATACGGGAAACCGCCTTTGAGCTGACAATCTTTTTATTGGCATCGCTGATTTCTCCCGATACGTAGAGAGCTACTTTCTTTTTCTCTTGTTCTTGTGCATAACAGAATGTAGTAAAACAAAAAGCTAATAGTACTAAAAGACTTGATTTTTTCATAATTATGTGTCTTAGTGTTAATTTAGATGTTTTTGGGATTCCCAAAGGAAGAGACTTCTAATCAATATAAAAAACGGAATTGTCCCTGATAGGTTGACATGTAAACTTATCGGGGATAGTCTCCGGAGGAATCTAACGTTTTGGAATAAACAGTAAAGAAGTCGTAGTTTAAAATGGTTGAAATACGAAGAAGAAGGTCGGTATCAATGGACTTTTTTTCGTAAATCTTATACACGTTTGTTCTGCTGTAAGACAATTGATGTGCTAACCATACCACTGTATAGTGTCGTTCTTCCATTTTTTGTTTGATTAGCTGTCCGATGTGCATGGCATTCTGTTGGTGTGCCTGTAAATTCCCCGGATTCGGCTGTTAGCGATGTTAAAAAGGCGTAGGAATCTGTTCTGCTCATCTTACCATTCAGGCTCTCGCATGCCCACCAGAAAAGACAAGCAACACCAGTCAGCCCACGCCTGTATGATACGAACATACATTGCGGACTGCTGGAAGTTGTCTACAATATGCCGTAAAATCATACCACGTAGACGCTTCGGTTGCCGTAATCTTCTTCTGGTTTGAATTTGCGAGATTCGAATGATGAAGACTAACGCATGAAAACGTCTTTGATATATAACTTCCGTAGTCTTGTCAAAATGACGGAAGTGTGACAAAATTAAAGAGAATTTTAGAAAATACCAATGAGTTTTTGCTCTTGGGTAAAAAGGGATAGTCTAAAAATAGAGATTGGTGTTGGCCAGGTGCCAGCCGATGGGGATTGCCCGCCGGATGCCGGAGACACTGACAGTGGGAATGGCAGCCAGTGCATATGCCAGAATTACGCGGGTATCTAAAGAAATAATCGACAGTGTCATAGACCTGCTTCAAATATCTTCGGTTTTGCTTATCTTTGCGCGCGGTTTGTAGGATTGTGTTTATTCAGACAGGTATGAGAGTCGTATTTTTAGGGATATTGATGGCGGTCGGCATGTATGTTTCTGCGCAGGAGGT
>CAYLIN010000062.1:0-7896 GCA_964383725.1 uncultured Azospirillaceae bacterium
CCAATTATGAAGATTGGGTGTTGAAAGGTATTTATCGACTGAGTAAACCGATTGGTTATCAATGTATTTTGCCGTATCAGGGAGATGTGGTGATTATTTCAGAAGACGGATATATTCCTCTGTCAAAAGCTTTGCCGTTGGATAAGGCAGGAACTTCTCAGATTGCTTTCAGCGATAAAATCCGTAGTTTGGTTTTGGAACGAACCAGAGTTAATCGTTATAAAGACGGATGGCAAGGCATTATTTACAGTCGTGGCGGTTATGCGATTTTTAACGTGCCGACAGCACAACAATTTGAGCAGCATGTTATTAATCTGAATACTGGTGCGTGGTGTCGTTTTACTAATATTCGCTCATATTGTTGGGGAATGTTGGACGGGCGTATTTATTTTGGTTCTGATGACGGAGTGTTTTTGTTTGATGAAGGATATTCTGATAATCTGACACCAATTATGGGGCATATTGAGCAGGCTTATTCCAATCTCGGTTCTGATAATCTGAAAAAAATCCAGCTGATTAATCCGCGGACAACGTCTTCGGCTAAGTATGCATTGGTGGTTTATACGAACATGGATTTTGAAAGTCGTGATAAACAATATGCAGAAAATATCGGAGCATCCGGTTTGACAAAGTGGAATGCCGTTTCGTGGAGTTCTTTAGAGCATCCGACAGGAACGAAATGGGCAACTTTACAAGGAAAAATCCGCTCGCAATGGATTGCTAATTCGGCGACAGGTTTTAAAGCCAGTTTGGTGTTTAAGACTAAAACCAGGGGCAATTTAATTGAGTGGTATGACACGGGGTTTCGGTATGAACAAGGAAGCGGCATCTTATAAAATCATCAGCGGGCAGATGCCGTGGTTGGTGGATTGGGTCAGTCGCGGATTGGGAGAAACTAATAGCGAGTGGGCCGGAACAAATTATTATACGGTGGCGTTTTATTATCACGAAAAACTTGTCGGAGGTTTGGTTTATCATGACTTGCGTCCGGAGTGTGATGTGTGGTGGACGATTTATACCACAGATAAAAAATGGTGCAATCGCAAAGCATTGTCTTTCATTTTTCATCTGGCATTTGAGGTTTTTAAGTGCCGACGCATCAGTTTGGGGGTGAGCAGGAATAATTTGGCAAGTTTGAGTTTGGTGAAACGTCTTGGTTTTAAGGTGGAGGGATATTTGCGTGGTTATCGTGATAACGGCGAGGATGTTATCCTTTTCGGAATGTTAAAAAACGAGTGTTTATGGAAGGAAAAGAAATGAGTAAGGGTATTGGAAAACTATTTGGCAGCGGGAATGTCGGTATGTACGGCAGTGAAAGTAATTATTTAAATTATCTGCAGAATTATGACACTTCAAATTATGATAACAGTGTCAAGAATATGACATCTCAGGCTTACGGATTGTCGCAGCAATTGGGAAATCGTCCGGGGTATGTTTATAGTGTTGACGGCTCTGATGCCGCACGCCAGAGAATGGAAAAAGCGACGTATCAGAGTGCTATGCAGAACATTATGCCGTATTATGAGCAACGTCGCAGTGATTTGAATACACGTTTGCAAAATCAAGGTTTGAGTGTGGGGAGTGAAGCTTATCAACGGGCGATGAATGATTTGGAAAAATCTCAAAATGAGTCGGTTAATCAAGCATCGTATCAAAGTATCAGCGCTGGTCAGGATGCTTTTAATAATAGTTTGCAAAATGCGGTTACCAGTGCTGATTTTACCAATACGGCTCGCAGCTATCCGATACAGGAAATTATTTCATTATTATCTTTATCACCAAGTGGTTATCAGGTGCAAAAAGATTTATTTGATGCGGCAACCGGTGTACATAATCGTCAAGAACAGGCTGTTCAGTCCGGTTGGAATAATATGATAAGTGCCGCTTCGGCTTTAAAAAGTGGAGGAAAATAAGATGCCGTTTGACAGTGAAGGAAAGTTCAGTCGTTTGCACAACTGGGAAGATGACAGAATTAATGATATTGATATTGTGACAGATCATCATGATGAGGAAGATGATAACTTAGCCGAAGGGTTATCATTGACCTTGTTGCGTGACGGACGTGTGCCAATGCAGGCAAATTTGGATATCGGAAATTTTCAAATAAAAAACTTGGCGCAAGGCAGTTTGGATAATGATGCAACTAATAAAAAACAAGTTGATACGGCCATTAAAAATCTGCGTGAGTTGTTGACCGGCGTTATTAATTGTTCTTCAGTCGTTGGTGATATTAAGGCTTCGGCCCGGCAAGAAGATCATGACAATTGGTTGTTGTGTGACGGGCGAGAAGTCAGCCGTGATGACTATGCTGATTTGTATGCGGTTATCGGTGATGTTTTTGGTTGTGGTAATGAGGTAACAACTTTTAATCTTCCGGATTGCCGCGGTGTCGTTTTACGTGGTGTTGATAATGGTCGTGGATTTGATAATGAACGTGTTTTAGGGAGTTATCAGGCGGATAGTATCGGTGAGCACTATCACTGGGTGGCTAATGCGACAAATAATGGTAGTAATAATGATATTTCTCCGGAGAGAACATTGACTGGTAACAGTACCGGTGAGTGGTATGGTGCTTTTCTTCGAGGTTCAACAGAGCCGGCAACCGGTGGTAAGTCAAGTGGTGTGAAAGGTGTTGATGTTGTGGTGGCGGAAACACGGATGAAAAATTTGGCTATTAATTATTTTATTAAGGCAAAAAAGGAGTGAGGTTATGGCCGGACAGATGACCAGAAATAAGATTATCGTTCGTAAGGGAGATAGTTTTGATATTGTGATGCAATTTAAGCATGGGGATATCCAGCCGATGGATTTGAGCCAATGTTCTTTAAAAATGAGCGTTCGAGATAAAATAGGTGAATTGTTGTTTACGAAAGAAGGGGAGGTGATTGAGGTTTTAAAAGGAAAGGCGCGTATTAAGCTGTTACCGTCGGATACAAATATTGCTTGCGGGACATATAAGACAGATATCCAATTAACTTTAAAGAATGGGGATGTGCATACCGTTTTTCCTCAAGAAATTAGTCAGGTTGGCGCATTTATTGTGACAGAGGAGGTAACACAGTCATGACTGTTTGTAAAGAAGCTGAGGTTGTGGTGCTGGAAAATGTGGCAGAACAACCGATAGAAGTTATTTTTCAAGATGAGGTGCAATTAGATATTAATGTGCCTCTTTTTTATATTAAATCCGGTGAAGAAGAGATTCAGGCTTATGTCAATCAACAGGCTAAACCGCAAATTGATGATTATGCATCTTTAGTCTTTTCTGATTTTCAGGATGAATTGGATGCAAAAACAGAGCAAGCGTGCCAAGCTGTGGCTGATTATGTTGGAACAACGGCGTGTCCGTCTGTTTCCGCTTATGCAGATGAGGTGGTTTGTCCTGCTGTTCAGGCGTATGTGGAAAGCGATTTAAAGTCGCAGTTGCAGACTTTGGTTGCAGAAGCCGCAGAATCTGCTCAGGAGGCAGAAAGTTTTGCTGCTTCTGCTCAAGCCTATGAGGTTGGGGCTGTGGAACAGGCTGCCGCAGCGGCTGAAAGTGAAGCTGCGGCAGCAGCCAGTGCTTCAGAGTCTGCAGTCAGTGCTTTTGAGGCTTCTGATACATTGCTACAAGTACAGGAAATTGCTGCGGCATTGAATGTTGATAATTTGCTTCATAAAAGTGGAGATGAAAGTATTAACGGGGTTAAGTCATTTGCAGAATTGCCACAGATTCCGACGGCCGATGTTGCTTCGGATACAACGGTTCCGGTGACGACAGCATGGATCGGGCAGAAGTTTCAAGTGGTGGCGGAACTCCCTGAAGAGCCGGATGAAAATGTTTTTTATTTTATTCGGGAGGCGTAAAATGAGTATTTATAAGGGTGGATATCCGGTTTCAGGTGTGGTGTGCGGCGATAAAAATATCGCCGCTGTTTATAAAGGGGATATCCTTCTTTATCAAAACAAGCCTCAAAAATGGCTGCATATTACACCAATAGGAATAAACAGTTGGAGCTGTAATCTTACAACAGAGTATGGGGATTGTAGAGGAATGAAGCAAGCCAATTCAAGCGGGCTTCATGCTATGTATACCGGTTATGAGGATTGTGCAAACTCAGATAAAGCTTGGTATCAGGCTATAGTTACGGTTAGCAGTAGTGTTCGGGATCCGATTGTGAGTTTTGTGGCTTCCAGAGCGGATGCTTATGGCGGCCCGGGGATTTATATGGATCAGGCAATGTCTGCGCATGGTATTTGTGTGACACGAGCTTTGATGAATAGCAATACTCAAAATCGTTCCTGTAAGGTAGCTGTTTTTGTTATTTATGAAGACGGAACAACCGAAGTTAAAATCAGTAATAATGCGACCAGAATGGGCGTCGTTTTTAAATATGTTT
Source organism: uncultured Azospirillaceae bacterium (assembly GCA_964383725.1). GTDB lineage: Bacteria > Pseudomonadota > Alphaproteobacteria > RF32 > CAG-239 > CAZU01. The sequence goes on from CAYLIN010000062.1 coordinate 4,377, forward strand.
TTGATTTTGGGGAAGAACGAAAAGTTAAGGATATTATTATCGCTCAAAAAGATTCATCACATTCGTTAATGCATACATGTTATTGCGGTATTTATTTGTTAAGAAAAGATGGAACTTTGAACCTTGATGATATTCCCGGAGAAGAAATTATTTAAGGAGGAAAATATGAATTTGAAAAGTGATGTGGAGTTGCTTGCACGTACAATTTATGGCGAAGCTCGCGGTGAGAAAAGAATTGGAAAAATAGCCGTGGCTAATGTGGTGATGAATCGTGTCAGATTCAAAAAACAGGCGGGATATAAAGTTGTGAACGGACATCGTTTGGTTAGTGTGGCTGAAACTTGTTTAAAGCCTTTTCAGTTTTCGTGTTGGCTTGAAAGCGATGCTAATAGAAGTGTTATTGAAAATGTGGCAGATAATGATGCTGTTTATCAAGAGTGTTTGAGTATTGCTTCTGATGCTGTTCGTGAACGTTTGGTTGATGTGACATGTGGGGCAACGCATTATTATAATCCCAAGGGGTGTAAATGTCCGACTTTTGCTATTGGAAAAAAGCCATGTGCAATTATCGGCAGTCATTATTTTTTTAATGATATTGATTAGGAGAGGCTGATGTTGAGGGAGATAAAGGAAATTGCTGCGGATTTTGGACTGGTGGGTTTTGTTTTCGGGATTTTGTCTTTGCTTATTCGACCGGCAAAACCGTGGCTTGAAAATGTGAAAGAGGTTGCGGCTTCTGTTACATTGGCAATTATTATCGGTTTGCTTTTACGGGATACAGGATTGAGTGATACCACTATTTATGGGATTATCGGCGGATGTTCCTGCTTTGCCAGAACAATTTTTGACGGCGCCGGTGTTTTGCTGGCACATGTTTGCGAAAAACCGTTTGATTATGTGATACGGGTAATTGGTCTTATCCGAGGAAACAGCGGTAATGATAAAGTTTAATTCTTTACTTTTTCGTTGTTTTGTTTGTGCGGTGGGATTGTTGTTTCTATGGGTGTTGATAGAGAGGCGGGTTGAAGAAGCCCGTCTTTCGGCATGGGCGGAATGTCGGCAACAAGAGGCAGAACAAGCCCGCAAACTAGCAGAGAACAAAAACAAAAGGATAACCAAAAATGTTCAGCAAAAACTTGAAATTTTATCAAGCAATGATGTTGGGTTTGACGCTTTGCTTGAGCTCATGCGTTTGGGACAATTGTGATTGTCAGGTTTATGTATCTTATCCGAAAGCCGGTGAAAAAGTGGCGGCTGAATTTGATGAAATTTGTCAGCCGCGGGAACGTTGTGCGGAAATCGGAAAATGGTTGGAGCGTTTACATCGGGCAAATTTGGCAAATCACCTTGATTAAAAGTCATCATCAACTTTTGTCAGGTAGTTAGCCATGACTTTTTTTCGACCGCTATTTTCAAAGAATACATCCAGTTTGTTGCCTTCAGCACCGATAACTTTGCCATAACCAAAATCTTCGTGGTAAACTTTGGTGCCGATTATACTTGCATGAAGAGATTTATGATTAGTACTCCGATAGACGTCGCGATAAGAACTGTTGCCATATGCTTCCTTGTCGTTATTGAAGTTGTTGTACTGATTTTTCTTTGAATAGTTATAGTTTTGATTGTAATTTGCATTAGTATAGAAATTAGTACATTTATTACAAATTTCAATATTAGCAGGAGGTAGTTCGTTGATGAAACGTGAAGGCAGGTTGTTTTGCCATTGTCCGTAAACACGACGGTTGTGAGCCATTGAAATATAAAGTTTTTGGCGAGCACGAGTGATGGCAACATAAGCCAGTCGGCGTTCTTCTTCAAGAGCTTCACTTCCTCCTTCATCTAAGGCGCGTTGGTGAGGGAACAAACTTTCTTCCCACCCCGGGAGAAAAACAACGTCAAATTCTAATCCTTTGGCGGAGTGAAGTGTCATGAGCATGACTTTATTGTCATTTGTCATATCATCTTTGTCCATAACCAGACTGACATGTTCCATAAAGTCAGAAAGCGTTGGATATTTTTCCTGATCACTCATAACGTTAATAAGTTCTTTCAGGTTTTCCAGACGTCCGGGAGCTTCAACGGATTTATCCATTTTCAGCATATCGATATAACCGGAGTCTTCCAAAATTTGGTCAGCCAGTTCGTTTGGGGGTACAGCATTGAGCATTTTTCGCCATTCGGCAAAGTTATCCATTAGTTTGTTTAAAGATGATTTGGCTTTGCCGCTGACGGCTCCTTCATTCAGCAATTTTTCAATGGCCATATAGAGGGATATCCCATTGCGACGGGCTTCTTCGGTAAATTTGTCAACGGACTTGGCTCCGATTCCGCGAGCCGGTTTGTTGATTATGCGTTCCAGAGCCAAATCATCATGAGGCTGTAAGACGACGCGAAAGTAAGCTAAAGCATCGCGGATTTCAGCTCGTTCGTAGAATTTAAGACCTCCGACAACCTGATAGGGAATGGCTTCAGCCATGAATTTTTCTTCAAATTCACGGGTTTGAGCTGCAGTACGTACCAAAACAGCCATATTGGCGTATTGATATTTTTGGCGGGTTAGCATGTCTATTTCATCAACTGTAAACTGAGCTTCTTCTTCTCCGTTATAGGTGCTGACAATTTTTATTTTGCAGTTTTCGCAATGGCAGGCTGGTGAGTTTTCAGCGACTTTTAATGTTTTTCCTAAGCGTCCCTGATTGTGACTAATGAGGCTTGATGCAGCCGCCAGAATATTTGCCGTGGAGCGGTAATTGCGTTCAAGTCTGATGGTTTTTGCATCAGGAAAATCTTTGTTGAAGCGTAAAATGTTTTCAATTTCGGCGCCGCGCCAAGAATAAATAGATTGGTCATCATCGCCGACACAGCAGAGGTTGCGATATTTTTGGCAGAGTAGACGGATGAGGAGATATTGAGTGACATTGGTGTCTTGATACTCATCAACCATGATGTATTTGAAGCGGCTTTGGTATTTGTCAAGAATATCTTTGTGACTCATTAAAATGGTCAGCGCATAAAGAATAATATCTCCAAAATCGACACTGTTTAGTTCTAATAATCTGGCTTGATAATGACGATAGATGTGCGTGATAACGGTTTCTTTATAATCATCGAGTTTGTCAACAGTTATTCCTTTGTCTTTCCAACGGCCGATTTTATCGAGAACTTCTTGCGGAGCGTATTTTTGAGAGTCAATATTTTCAGCTTCCATAATTTTTTTTATTAAGCGTTTTTGGTCATCTTCGCCAAGGATGGTAAAATTAGAATTTAGGCCGACTAAGTCTGCATGATTGCGTAGGATTTTAACGCAGATGCTGTGGAATGTGCCAAGCCAGACAGAGTTAGCCATCGCACCAATCATACCTTCAACACGTTCTTTCATTTCACGTGCTGCACGATTGGTAAAGGTTACAACCAAGCATTCCCAAGGATTTGCTTTGTGTTGGTACAAAATATAGGCTAATCTGGTCGTTAGTACTTTGGTTTTACCGGTTCCGGCACCGGATAAAACCAAAACGGGACC
>CAYLIN010000063.1:0-7806 GCA_964383725.1 uncultured Azospirillaceae bacterium
ATCCGCGACATCACTCCGTTGATGGGTATTACACAACCGTTCCAGATTTTGAAAATGGATAAAGTTAGAGGCAACATCGTTGTTTCTCGTCGTGTTGTTTTGGAAGAAACTCGTGCTGAAGCTCGCGCTGAACTCATCAGCGACCTCAAAGAAGGTTCAATCCTCGACGGTGTTGTTAAAAACATCACTGATTACGGTGCATTTATCGACCTTGGCGGTGTTGACGGTTTGTTGCACGTTACCGATATTTCTTGGAAACGTATCAACCACCCGGCAGAAGTTCTGTCCGTTGGTCAAACTGTTAAAGTTCAGGTTATCAAGTTCAATGAAGATAATCAACGCATCAGCTTGGGTATGAAACAACTTGAATCTGATCCATGGCAAAATGTTGCCGACAAATACAAAGTTGATGAAATTTACAGCGGTAAAGTCACCAACATTACTGATTACGGCGCATTCGTTGAACTCGAAGACGGTATTGAAGGTTTGGTTCACGTTTCTGAAATGAGCTGGACACGCAAAAACGTTCACCCGGGTAAAATCGTTTCTACTTCTCAAGAAGTTGACGTTAAAGTTCTGGAAGTTGATGCTGACAAACGCCGCATCAGCCTCGGCATCAAACAATGCACTCCGAATCCTTGGGCTGCTTATGTTGAAGAACATCCGGTCGGATCCGTTATCGAAGGTAAAATCAAAAACATTACCGAATTCGGCCTGTTTGTTGGTTTGTCTGACGAAATCGACGGTATGATTCACTTGTCTGATATCGCTTGGGATAAGTCTGGTGAAGAAGCTGTTAAAGACTACACCAAAGGTCAGGACATCCAAGCTAAAATCATTGACGTTGATGTTGAAAAAGAACGTATCAGCCTCGGTATCAAACAACTGACAGAAGATTCTGTTTCTTCTGCTTTGGAAGGTATCAAGAAAGGTGATGTTGTTAAAGCCACTGTTGTTGATCATGACGACAAAGGTGTTAACGTCGAAGTTAATGGTTTGAACGCCTACATCAAAAAAGCCGACTTGTCTAAAGAAAAAGCTCAACAAAATCCGGAAAACTATAATGCCGGTGATGTTTTGGAAGCTAAAGTTACTTCTGTTGACAAGAAGAACGGCAAAATCGGTTTGTCTGTTAAAGCATTAGAAATTGAAGAAGAAAAGAAAGCTTTGGAAGAATATTCTTCTAACGCTAACGATTCATCTTCTACATTGGGTGATGCTTTGTCAGCTGCTTTGAAGAAAAACGCTTAATCGTTTGAATTAGGTCTTTTTGACACCGCCGGTTTTATATCGGCGGTGTTTTTTATTACATTAGCTGAATTTACGCTAACAAGCACGGGAAGTGAACTTGTACTTATCCCTCCCCTTATTCTCCCACCTTTGTTTAGACAAATTTTTCCCCCAAAGCACTTGTTCGCCCGATTAAAATATGTTATATTACATCTATAAAGCAAACATTATTAACAATAACTATTAAAAAATTACACTATGAAAACTCTTAAAAATTTCTTCGCAAAAGTAGCCAAATCTCTCCACTCCTCCCGCATCGAGCCGGCACAGACATCAGCAAACGATAAAGAAGAGGATGAGGAAACAATCCTTAAAAGAAAGCAAAATATGCTTTTGGACGCGGTCCGTTGGCGCAATGTTCAAACAACACACCAACTTCTCAAAGAAGGGGTTTCTCCTAATTTTATACATACTTGGATCTGTGGTGATGACCTTGATCCCTTTGAAGCGGCCACATGCCCTCTTGAAGAGGCTAAAGGGTATGAGCCGATGGTTCGGTTATTGAAGCATTTTAATGCCCTGGATATAAAAGGAATAAATGCTCTTAAACGACAACAGGAAGCTGAAAAACGTGAGAAAAAGAGACTCGAGTATCTAGAAGAGATTGCCCCTAAAGTTAAGGCAGATAATGATTTTCTTGATACCGTTCTTTGCGAACAAAACTAAAAAAAGCTCTGGATATAAATCCAGAGCTTTTTATTTTTACTCGAAAAACCAGATCAGAAACTTATCAATCTGTTCATCACTCAGAGCAAAAAGCCATTGGATAATGTAAAGAAGAATCATCTCTATCAGAAAAATAACAAATAAGAATAAGATCGCACCAACTATCGGTGCATACTTAAATGACTCGATAATTAGCCACAATGTTCCGACAGCAGCCCCTGTCCTGAAAAGGACGATCTTCCAGTGCCGACTAGAATTACTCAGGTTTGAACCAACGCTCAACCAACAAGGAACCGTCATTGCAGCAATAACTGCATACAGTACGATATTTTCAAAGAATTGTTCCATAATTATTTATTTTTAATTGATTTATAGAAATAAATTACAGTTCTTTACCATCTATGTCAACACTTTTGTCCAACAATAAATCCATACATAAAAAAGGCTCTGGATATAAATCCAGAGCCTTTTTGTTTTTACTCAAAAAACCAGGTCAGGAACTTGTTCGCTTCTTCATCGCTGATGGAGCAAAGCCATTTGATAAAGTAAAGAAGAGCCACCCCGAAAAACCACACAAACAAAAGAAATGCAGCTGCAGTCATCAGCGGAGGAATAAACACAAAGAAGAACCAAGTTTTGACGATGATCCACAATGTCCCTGCAATCGCTCCCACTCTGAAAACTATTGTTTTCCAACGTGCGCCCGTTGATTTCTCAAAAACTCCGGCATAGCAGATGACTGTAAGAAACGCAATGATTGTGTGTAACACAATGTTTTCAATGAATTGATCCATAATTATTTATTTTTAATTGATTTATGTTTTGACTTTATAAGTATTATAGCCCCAAGTCAACATTTTTATGTTGCATTTTGTCTTTTTGTCGACTACAAATAAATAATAAGAAATATAATTGTTAAACTATTAAATACTTGATGCTATGGATAATAATATATCAGCAACGGAATTATCCGAATATTACTCAAAGATCAATCCTGCTGATTTATCTAATGATGAATTAGCATATGCCGTTATTTACTCTCTGACATCAATGGAACATTATAATTTCTCTGATGATGATGACTATGATTATGACGACGATGATTATGATGATGACTATGACAGTGATGACGATGACTTTTACAACGACGACTTTGACGAAATAGATGAAGAGACCTATGAGAAACTTTTTCTTTTCTGGCAAAAACGTTGTAAAGAGTTTCAATTTGAACTTTGGCAACGCGGTTGGGAAGCCATCCGTGTGGAGTTGTATGAAGGTATCTATATTCCCATCTTACAACCCAGAGGTTACAATATTCCTCTGGCAAACCTCATTTCTGATTTTTGTCGTCAAAGCTCTACAGCTACTATTAAAAATTTAATTGACCTTCTTGCCGCACAAAATGATGCTGCCGCTTTAGAAGCTGCTACTCCTTTTGTTCTAGAATATCAAAAACGTTTTAATTAGCTCCTAAAAAAAGAGCCCCAGATTTTAGATCTGAGGCTCTTTTGCTTTTTAACTTTACTATCTGACAAATATCTGGACTTCAGAAGAAGTTGCATCAGCACTTGTTTTTGCTGCCAAGTTGATTTTATCGGCACCAATTCCCATCTCAATCATATCTTGAAAGATTTGAGTGGCATTGTTTTTCGCATTGGCAGAAGATAGCTGACTGCCATTAGCAGGACTAACCGCAACAACATCAAAAATAACATTCGGCTTTTTAGCAACCGCATTACTGACAGCCTGCTTCAAACCTGTTTTGTATTTTACATCAGACTTATTGAATTTTGCAACAAACAACGGTTTTCCAGAAGCAACGGCATTATTCTTTACTGTATTATAGGTTGCACCAGAAAGAATGGCTGAAGATGCTAAGGGGGCATTATTGATACCAAAGCTACCTGCCTTAACAGCCGTATTTAAGTCAACAATATAATTCTTTGCAGTTTCAATATATTGTTGTTGACGAGCAACGTCACTGTTGATTTCAGCAGACAAGCTATTCATCAACATAGATGTTTGTGTGGCTTCATTTTCCAAGATGCGTAACTGACGGTGATCTTCATCTACGGCACCGGAAATGCTATATGCTGCGCGGATAGAATCGACAAGGTAGTTTGCATTAGCCGCATCAGAAGAAACTTTGCTGGAAAGTTGGCTCAAAGCATTTGAATTGCTGTTCATTGTTTGAATGTTATTTTGAGCACTTTGCAACATAGCATACATCTGCGGGTTACCCGGTGTTGTACCGACTTGAAGCTTGGCTTCAATCATCCCGATAACTTTATGATATTGCAAGGCATTGTTAACAACCGAGCCGCGGATTTGTTGCAACTGGGCATTATTCGCACGAATTGAATTTTGCAACTGAGATAATTCACTGCGGAATGTTGTAACCTTTTGTCCGACAAAAGTTCCTGTTGCACTACCATTAGCAATCTCTACAGGTTCAAAATTACTGGAGCCGACCGGCAAGCTTTCGTCCGGTAAACCGCCAGAAGTGGCGATTTCTTCCTGAGTATCAGAACCAAACAACGAAGGAAACAATGCGTCAGAAGAATATGAGCATCCACTGACCAGAAACATCGTAACCACAGACAAAGACATTTTGATTGCAAATTTTGTCATCGAACAAAGCACCTTATAAAAAAACTACATACATTTTGCTTTTTACACCATTAACTTCTTTTGTAAAGAAATTTTTGCAAAAAAACAAACGATAAACGAGTAACTTATTTTCACCTGAAAATAGGATACCCATAATAAATTAAAATTCTTTTAAATTATTTGAAAATTTTGCTTGCAAATAAAATTAAAAAGCTGTAATAAGATGTTTGTTGTCAATAACGATGCGCCCGTAGCTCAATTGGATAGAGCATCTGACTACGGATCAGAAGGTTGTAAGTTCGAATCCTGCCGGGCGCGCCATTAAAAACCTCCCACACCTAATGGGAGGTTTTTTGTTATCTAAAAAAAGAGCGAGGATACTGTTCCGCGCTCTTTTTGATAAGTGGCTTTGATGCCGAGGATTTTTCACTTAAGCCGTTTCCTATAGAGGCTTTTAACCTTCACAAAAATTCAGAACGGTACCCATACTTTGAGAATTTAAGAATTAAACATGTCAAATTAACTCGTTTCAATTTTGGCAATCAGCCTTCGCTAATGTTTACCATGCTTAGGAAAATTAAGGGTTAAACACTTTGTGCCGTGAACACATTTTTAAGTTTCAGCTTCACCGTAATGTACCATAGAATTTAGGGTTAAGTTAATAAATCAGAAAAACACACACTAATATACTAATGATTGAAAATACGATTTTAATATACTTCGCTTCTCAACATTATGCAAGCCTTAAAATAAATTACCGCATGTCGGATAGGTTAAAGTTCCCACCTTGAGGTAAGCCTTGTTTCCTTTCTTCCAAAACTGCGTATTTCCGGTAATATCTTGATAGCTGTTAGCACAACCTCCCAAGCATTTATTCAGATACATTTGATTACCGTTAACATCAACCACGACACCGCCATCGTTGATATATTCCACGGACACAAGCTGCATTCCGCACAAATATTCGCTGCTATGCGTCACATACGTTTTTGACGCACAAGCTGACAATAAAAGCAAAAGGCACAAAATCAGACTTTTCTTCTTCATTGATATTCCTCTCTTTGAAATTTTCTTTTATGTAGCCATAAAAACGAGAAATTCAATGCACAAAAAACGCCCCTTTTGAGGGCGTTTTTTTCATTTCAAATTGTAGGTCTGAAAGAATTTTTTCAGCTTTTCTTCACTGATAGTCTCCGGCAAAATAAAGTTGACATAAGTCGGTAACTTCATTTCGGAATGCAATCTTTTATAGTCTCCTTCATCTGAGTACATGCGGTTTCCCCACGCATCTTGCAAGTAGTTGCAATCCAGATGACTATAATCGTCTGCATACAGGTGAGTCAACTCCTGAACAAGCCAAATCAAGTAATTGCGAACATCATCGTCCTCAAGGGACGGCAGGCTGTCAGAGATGAGTTCACTTATCTCATCATAATCCTGAAACAACACCTGATGTTCTTCTGTTGCGCGCCTTCTGTATGCTTCAACATCATCAAGATACGAAAACCTCGCTCCATCAAACCTTAAAGACATTGCTATTTTTCCCAAAAAATGGTCTTCATTTATATAGCGGTTGTACCACCGATTGACCACTTTCAGAAGCTCAAACATAAGGCTTAAACGTTGCCCTTTGTCTTCAGTTCTTGTTCCACAAAATAAGTGAAGCTTGCAATATGCCCGCAGACAAACCGGTAATACAGAAAGCTCCTCTTCAAGGCGCTGATTGACTGGAAATGTCGATAGATAAGCGGTTACTTTTTGTTTAAAACGCTTTACTTCCTCAGCCTTCCTCTTTTTACACTCTTTTACCAGTTCTTGCATACCCTTGATGAAAGCTTTAACCTCTTCAGGATAGTTATCTTCCGAAATCTCAAAAAGCTTAACTTCATTCAGGCTGGCAGAAATGATAAAATCATTAATTGAGGAAAGCTTCAGTGTCCACTTTTTCCATATCCAGTTAAACGAAGGCGGCAATTTTCCTGCGTAAAACGCCTTGCTAATGAGAATACCGTCAGGACAATCAGGTCCGGACAACAGCCATCCGTCATCTGTTTGCTGAAAACGAGTGATTTTGTAATTTTTTACGTTAATAATATCCATTTCTATATAATTTAAGTTAATAATTATTTTTTATGCGTTTGAAATTAATATAGAATTTGAAAAAATTCAAGAAAAAAGCGCCTCCAAAGAAGCGCTTTTTTGTTTCAAGTTACACATAGAAATTCTCGACGAAACGCCCAATCTCTTGAGTTGAGAACTTCTGAGGAAAAACGATATTTGTGTGGTAGAGAAGCTCACATTCCTCGTATTGAGAACGAAGGATGTCCTGACATTGCCCTTGAGTTTTACCACGAAAGGTATCTACGTCTACTCCTCCCATCACATACTTAACAGCAATATCCTGAACCAACCAAATCAGATAGTCAAGCAGCTTCGGCTCACTTATCGGCGGAAGTGTTGAAGAAATAAGTTGTTTAATTTCATCATACTTCACGAATAAACTTCGACCTTCAAGAGAAGTGTTGGCATATTTCCTCAACGGCTCTACTTCGTCATAAAAATTAAACATCGCTGAACGAATATAGAGGTCAAGATTAGAAATTTTCATCCCCAAAATTTCATCCACCCTCAAATGGCGAGAACACCATGTGTTAACAACACCACAGAGATGATACATCAGGTTTACGCAACGAAGTGTGTCTTCTGTTGGCGGGCTGAGATGCAATCTGCTTTTCAAATATGCTCGCAACCCAAAAGGTAGTGAGAACATTTCACTCTCGATACCCCAACTCGCCGGAAAAGAAAGAAGATAAGGAACAAGCAGCTTCTCAATCTCTTTTTCTTTTTTAGCCTTGAAAGCCTCGTTGGATTTGTGGATTTCTCGTGCTTCTTTGATTTCTTCCTTGACCTTGAGCGGATAGTCAGCTTCAGCAACCTCGAAAAGGACATTACCGTCCAATGACGCCGAAATCATAAAACCGCAGATTCTTGAAACATCGAGCTTCATTTTCTGCCGCGGCCAACGAAAAAACGGTGGCATTTTTCCAGAATAATACCGTTTGTAGATGATAATGATTTTAGATTTGTCTGCACTGTATAAGCGCCAAAAGTCAGGATATTCCTCAATTCGATTAACAACATAGTGTTGTTTTTCGATTAATCTTTCTATAACTTTATCCATAAGTAAAATAGTTTAGTTAATAATTTTGTTTTGAACTAAACCTATAATAAAAATTGACA
>CAYLIN010000064.1:0-7751 GCA_964383725.1 uncultured Azospirillaceae bacterium
TACAAAGCTAGGCTATCAAATAAAAATCTGAAATGCAATAGAAAAGTGGTAAAAACTAATCCCCTGAAACTTGAGTTTCAGGGGATTAGTTTTAGCGATTGGGTTTGTATTCTACCAGCGTTTTGAAAAAACAGCTGACGAAACCAAAGAAGAGGCCAATCTGGAACATTGAGAAGCCTTTGATGCCAACGCAGGCTAAAATGCCGAGAATGGGTTCTTCAAAGAACAGTCCTACGACCCATCCGGTTATACCGCCGAGAAAAGTCGTCGCAACGGCTATTACAAGTGCCATTAACACGTGCATGGTAAATGTCATCGTGTTTTTAACTGAAATGATTTGTTTCATAATTACTTGGTTTATAATAATAGATTGTTTGCACTATTTATAGGCAAAACATTTTGGGTTGTCTAGTGAAAAAAATGGGGGAAAAGGTGAAATTGGCTCCGGCTTTGTTCTTTCAGGCAAGACGGAAGACAATAAAAAAAAGACCTTCATAAAGAAGGTCTTTTTTTATTGGCTCCGGCTGCCTGATTCGAACAGGCGACCAATCGGTTAACAGCCGATTGCTCTACCGCTGAGCTAAGCCGGAATAATAAATGCGGTAGCGAATGAATTTTGGAGGCCGGTACCGGAATTGAACCGATGTACAAGGATTTGCAGTCCTCTGCATGAGCCACTCTGCCAACCGGCCTTCGGTTACCGTTCTCTCAATCGGTGCCTCTATATATACAATAATTTTTTCCCACGTCAATACATTTTTTTTAAAATTTTATTTTTTAATCACAACTTTGTTATATGATGTGAAAAAATGATGATAACAGAGGAGTTTTATTTTGATGAAAATAGCTATTGCCGCTGATCATGGTGGTTTTCAATTGAAAGAAAGTTTTAAAAAATATTATGAAAAACAAGGCGTTGAGTTGCTTGATTTGGGAACAAATGATGAAAGCTCCGTTGATTATCCTGATTATGCCGCAAAAATGGCTGAGGCTATCAAAAGCGGGCAGGCGACTCTGGGAATCCTGATTTGCGGAACAGGAATCGGCATTTCTATTGCCGCTAATCGTTATCATGGTATTCGTGCCGCTCTTCTTTACAGCGATGATGTTGCTCGTTTGGCTCATGAACATAATAATGCCAACGTGGTTGTTTTTGGTGGGCGAACAATGACAGAATCGGAGTGTTTTCATCGTATGGATATTTTCTTGCAGGCAAAATTTGAAGGCGGACGCCATGAACGCCGTTTGGAAAAAATAGAGCAGGGGTGTTAATTATGCAATTTACTCAGACTTTAGCCCAAGAAGACGGCGAAATTTTTGCCGCTGTTCAAAGTGAATTAAAACGTCAACAGGAGCAAATCGAGCTGATTGCTTCGGAAAATATTGTTTCTCCGGCAGTGTTGGAAGCGCAAGGTTCTATCTTGACCAATAAATATGCCGAGGGGTATCCGGGACGGCGTTATTATGGCGGTTGTGAGTTTGTTGATGTGGTGGAAAATCTGGCGATTGAACGCGCAAAAGAATTATTTGCTTGTCAATATGTCAACGTGCAGCCTCATTCCGGTTCTCAAGCCAATACGGCTGTTTATGTCGCTTTGTTGCAGCCGCATGATACCATTATGGGAATGTCGCTTGATGCCGGCGGACATTTAACACATGGTTCTAAGGTTTCAATTTCAGGAAAATGGCTGAATGCGGTTGCGTATGGCGTTCGTCAGGATAATGGTTTGATTGATTATGACGAGGTGGAACGTCTGGCTAAAGAATATCAGCCGAAATTGATTATTGCCGGAGGATCGGCTTATCCCAGACAGGTTGATTTTGCCAGATTTCGCAAGATTGCCGATGAAGTCGGGGCTTTGTTGATGGTGGATATGGCTCATTTTGCCGGTCTTGTTGCCGGTGGGGTTCATCCGAATCCGTTAACATTCGCTGATGTGGTGACAACCACAACTCACAAAACGTTGCGCGGGCCTCGTGGGGGGATGATTTTGACGAATCGTGAAGATATTGCCAAGAAAATCAATTCCGCTATTTTCCCAGGGACACAAGGCGGACCGTTGGAACATGTGATTGCCGCCAAAGCTGTTTGTTTTAAAGAGGCTTTAACATCGCAATTCAAAGATTATGCCGTTCAAGTGGTTAAAAATGCCAAAGTGTTGGGGGACACCTTGTTGTCTCGCGGGTTGAATTTGGTGTCCGGCGGAACAGATACGCATTTGTTGTTGGTGGATTTGCGTCCCAAAGGTTTGACCGGTGATGTGTTGACCGAAACATTGGAAGCCGCGCATATTACCTGCAATAAAAATGCTATTCCGTTTGATCCGATGCCGCCGAAAATTACATCCGGTATCAGAGTGGGAACGCCGGCGGGAACAACACGCGGTTTTAAGGAAACGGAATTTGAGCTTATCGGACATATGATTGCTGATGTGGCTGATGCTTTAGCCGCCGGAAATGCAACTGAAGCCGTGGCAAAAACAGCCGAAAAAGCGATTGCTCTTTGTCGGCAATTTTCGATTTACTAAATGAATTTGTTGATTTCTTCAACAGGTTGGTTTTGTTCATAAAAATGTTTGAGGTAGCGGTGACCTTTACGGTCCCGCTCTTCTTCTCTTATGGTCGATTGATTGCGGCTGTAGACATCTACGTTTGAGGAAACTTGTTGGGGTATTTCTTCTTCTAAAACACCACTGGCGGCTAAAGCCGCAATAGTGTTCGATACCATGGGGGTATCTGCTTTGACAGGAGGGTGTTCCTCTTTCGGGAGGTGCTGAATGTTTTGATTGAATTGGGGATTAGTATCTGTCTCAGTCCGAACGGAAACATTGTTGTTGGTGTCAACTGTTTCAACAAAAGATTCTCCATGCCGTGACAGATATTGTTTTTCGCCAACGGCAAAAGGAGAGGCTATTCTTTGAGATGGGGTGACGCTCATTCCCTTTCTCCCTTTTATATCTATAAGTCTATAATAGCATATAAAAAAGATAAAATCTATAGTTATTTGATTTATATGAAAAATCCCCGACTTATGCGGGGATTGAGAATTATTTTTTATTTTCGACGGCTTCTTCGCTTTTTTCTTTCAATTTGCTTTGTACGGTTTTAATCTTTTTTTCGGCGACTTTAGCGTATTTTTGAGCGTGAGGCCAAAGAGCACGGCCTTGGGTGATTAACCAATATCTGACTTTGTCAAAGTTAATCAAGCCGAATAAGGCGGCGATGATAATTGCCAGTAAAATCCATGTAAACATAACTATCTCCTTGGTTGTTGTAAAATGTTCAAAACCTCGGTTGCGTCATAGGTCTCTTGGTAAGGGGCGACGCTCCCGACAAGTTCCCTGTATTGACGAAGCGCAGAAGATGGTGTTTCTGTCGTTTGTCGCGGTTGCAAAATAATTTTCTTGATTGTTTCAAAGCGTTGTAAAGCTTCTTCACTTAAAGATGGGCAGATGTTTCCTAATCTTTCCAACTCGTCATAGTGTCCCATTGCGTAAACAATAGCGTCACAACCGGCTTGTAATGACTGGAGCGCTTTTTCTTCCAGGCTACCTTTCAAGGCGTGCATTTCAATCGCATCAGAGAACAGAAATCCGTTGAACCCAATCTGAGTTCTGATGATTTCCTTGATGGCTTTTGCACTTTGTGTCACCGGATGTTCGTTGTCGACTTCCTTGATAATAATATGTGCAGTTAATCCGGCCGGAGCATTTGCATTTTCCCTAAATGGAGCAAAGTCTTGTTCCAAGTCTTTAAGTGATGCCGTCACAACAGGTAGGTTTAAGTGGGGGTCAACAGCTGCTCGTCCGTGTCCCGGCATGTGTTTGATGCAGGGGCAGATATGGTTAGATATGTATTCGTTAATCATTATCTTTCCAAGGCGGCTTATAACTAATTCATTAGATGATAAACAACGGCTTTTCAATGCCTCGGTGGTTTGTGGATATAAACGGTCGAGAACTGGAGCTAAATTTAGGTTTATGCCGCATTTTAGAAGGTCAAGACTGGTTAGTTTGGCATGGAGTTGGGCTGCTGTTTCCGCTTGTTCTGAGGGGAGGTTGCCAATGGTGATTTGCGGCGCTGTTTCGGCAAAAGTATCTCCGACCAAGCGGCGAACACGTCCGCCTTCTTGATCAATGGCTATCAAGACATCTTCACGCCCGATGCTTTCTTTAATTTGTCGGCACAAGCGAGATACTTGATCTGCGGATTGGATATTGCGGCCAAAAAGACAAATGCCGATAGGATTGATTTTTGAAAACAATCGCTTTTCGGCATCTGTCAATTCCAATCCTGAACAAGATAAAAGTGCCGCAGAGATTGGATGCGTCATAAGTTTTTCCTTAGAAATTATTTCTTTTTAACAAGGCATGTTCCGCCCAAGGCTTTGATATCACCACAGAGGCGGTCTGCATCTTTGCGGTCGGAAAAAGCCCCGGCAAGCAGACGATAGAATGTTCCTTTACTGCCTAAATCTGCGGTTTCAATTTCATGAGATTGACCTTGCAGAACATTGTATTTTTTTACCAATCCCGTCCAAGCTGCTTCGGTTGCTTTTTTGTTATTGGAGGCCATCATTTGAACAACCCAAGAGCCGGTAGGAGCTGTTTTGGCTTTTTCAACAACGATTTCTTTTTCAACGACAGGTTTTGCCGGAATAACAATGTTGACCGCTTTATCTTCTTTTGCCGGTTCCGTTTGGGCAACAGCCTCACTGATTGTAACAGTCTTTTCTTCCTTAACAGGTTCTGCAACCGGTGTCGGTTTAGGTGCTTCGGCAACTTTTATCGGTTCCGGTGTGGTTACGGCCGGAATATCAATAACGTTTTCTTCTGTTGCATTTTTTTCTGGCTCAGGTGTTATGGTCGGCATAATCGGTTCTTCAGGAGGTGGAAGAAGATTTTCAACAACTTGTTTCGGTTGTTCTTTTTTCTCAATAATATCGTAAACGGTTTTATCCTGATTAAGAATTTCCATGCCGCCGGGTTCTGTCGGTTGGACTTTAACAGCTGTTTGCGGGCGGCGAATAATCGGTAATTCAGCATTAGGATCTTGAGCATAACGCGGTGACAAGACAAACCAGCCGACAACAGCGGCCATAGCTATTCCGGAAACAGCGCCGATGAATACATTTTTAGAACGGTTGATTTCGTTCTTTTTTTCTTCAAAATTAGCCATGGATTGGTCGTTTAATTTTTGACGGAATTCATTTAAATAATCTTCACTTTTATCGTTATTGTCAAATCCGGGAAACATAGGGTGCTCCTTGCTATGATATTAGTTTGAAATATATTTAAACTTATGCTAATGCAAAATGTTTTATAATCCCTTAACAAACGTCAGAATCTGCTTAGAATATCAAAAAGTTTTTGGTGTTCTTCAATGGCTTTCAAATCGGTCATGTTTGCGATGTAGGTGCAAGTAGTTTCAGCCAGTTTCTGTTGGTCAGCGTTTTCAGGTAAGTTGCGGCGGACAGCCATCGGCAACAGCTTTTCGTCCGACATGAAAGCTGAGAATAAATCTTCGACAATTCTTTGTGATTTCATATCCATACGGGCAACATTGGTATGAGTATAAAAATATCGTTTCAAAAAGTTATGTAATTGTTTGATATTATTGTGCATTTCAGCAGAGAAATTTGCTGTGAATTCGTTATGGCGGCGAACATCTTCCGCTGTTTCTATTTTGTTATGAATGATGTTCAATTGTGTATTGGACAGCAGGTCAAAAACCATATCGGCGATGAGGGTTCTGGTAATAGCATAAATTCGCAGATTGTCATCGGCGCGTGGATGTTCTTTATCAAATTTTGTAATGATTTTGGCAATGAACGGCAGTTCACATAATTGCTCAATGGTGAAAAATCCGGCACGGAAACCATCATCAATGTCATGATTGTTATAAGCGATATCATCGGCAAAAGACGCAATTTGAGATTCCAATGAGGAAAAGCGTTTTAGATCGAGGTCAAATTTTTTGTTGTAATCTTTGAGAAAATTGTTTTGAATTTTCTTAATCGGACCATTGTGTTTGACAGTTCCTTCAAGTGTTTCCCAAGTTAAGTTCAAACCATTAAATTGGGGATAGTGAATTTCCAATTCTGTCATGATTCGTAAGGAGTTAATATTGTGATCAAAACCGCCGAAAGATGACATGGCTTTGTTTAGACCTCGTTCTCCGGCATGTCCGAAAGGGGAATGCCCAAGATCGTGCGCTAAGGCAATTGCTTCGCCCAATTCTTCATTGAGGCGCAAAGATTTACAAAGGGTTCTCGTGATTTGCGCAACCTCAATACTATGGGTGAGGCGAGTGCGATAGTTTTTTCCCTCGTGGTAGGCAAAGACTTGTGTTTTTCCATCTAACCGACGAAAAGCCGAAGAGTGTATCAGTCGGTCACGGTCTCGCTGAAAGGGAGAACGTATGGTATCGGGAAAATCTGGGTATAAACGTCCGCGGCTGTTTTCCGCTTTTGTTGCATAAGTTGCCAAAGCCATGTTTTTTCACTTCCAATAGTTATATTTTTAGTATAAGCTAACGCAAAATGTTTCAAAAAGGGTTAATGATGATTGTTGCAACGTATAATGTGAATTCGATTAATGCCAGATTAGAGAATTTGCTGACATGGTTGAATGCTGTTCAGCCTGATATTGTCTTGCTCCAAGAGATTAAATGCGAATATGATGCTTTTCCGTTTTTTGAGTTGCAAGTTGCCGGCTATACTGCTCGAGTTCTGGGGCAGAAAAGTTATAACGGTGTGGCTATTCTCAGCCGTCATAAGATAAGAGTTGTTCAAGAAGGTCTGCCGGGGATGGAAGATGAAAATTCTCGCTATTTGGAAGCGGATGTTATTATTGATGATGTGACTTATCGTGTAGCGTCGATTTATTTGCCGAATGGAAACCCCCCATATAATAATCCTGATGACGAAAGTAAATTTACATATAAATTACGCTGGATGGAGGCTTTTTATAAACGGGCGGAAACATTATTGGCGTTGCGTCAGCCAGTTGTGCTGGGGGGCGATTTTAATGTTATTTTGACCGAGAATGATGTTTATGATGTCGAAGTTTTTAAGAATAATGCTTTGTATCGCGAAGAAGTGAAGCAACGTTTGACGGCTGTTATGTATTTGGGATATTATGATGCGTTTAAGACTCTACATCCGCATAAAAATGATTATACGTATTGGGATTATGCCGGAGCGGCTGTACAAAATGATTTGGGGATGCGGATTGATTATCTTTTATTGTCTCCTGATGCGGTTGATCGTTTGCAAACATGTGACGTGGATAAGTCTCCACGGTTGGGGGAAAAACCTTCGGATCATACTGTTTTGAAAGCTGAACTAAGATAATGAGAAAAAAGCAAAATCATAAGTTGCCTGAAGTTTGTCTGCTTAGAATTTCCGGACGTGGTCGAGAGGGGGATTTGACGGCAATAGTTGCTGAAAAAAAGTTTGCCGGTGACTACAAAATTTTTGTTTCCGAAAATCGCAAAATTAAACCGTCATTAAGTGAAGGAGATGAGGTTTTGGCTCGTTTGTGTCGCAATGGTGATGTCTATTGGGCTAAGCCGATGGTGCGAACATCTGCTGCAGGTTCTGCAAACGAAACATTCTGCGGTGTGGTGGAAAAACGAAACGGACAATACTATGTTCGTGCGGCAGAAAAGAACGCTCATAAAGAGTATTTATTGGAAAAAAGCAAGGGGCTTAAAGAAGGGGATTTTGTAAAAGTTTCATTATCCGGTGA
>CAYLIN010000065.1:0-7625 GCA_964383725.1 uncultured Azospirillaceae bacterium
TGACTTCACCGGCGGCGTCAGGTCCCATATATCCTCGCGCCAAAATCAGACGTGTCGACGCCAGATTAAGCGATAATCGATACATGGTCGTAATCAATAAAACCAATGGAAATGCACTAAACTCTGTCGGCTTTTCAATAAAAATGGCCATCATCAACACAACGCAAGATAATGTGATGGAAAATGCCAGCAACACATCCAACAGCCACGACGGCAACGGCATAATCAAAATGACCAACATCAAAATAATGGCAAAAGCAAAGAAAATATCACCGCGCTTGGTGGCGTTAATGAACATATCCTTAAAGCTTGCGCCGCCGAACATATTGTTAGGTTGTTTTGCCATCGTCCGTTATTTACCCTTCAGAGGCAGGAAAGTCAAAACCTTCCTCCTGATATTGTTTCAGTTTATTACGCAGTGTACGGATAGAGATTCCCAGAATATTAGCTGCGGTTGTACGATTGCCCATTGTATGTTTGAGCGTATCGATAATCAATTTACGCTCCATACCGGCGACTGTCTGACCGACTTGTACAGAAGCTTCTTCTTTGGGTTCATTCATAGCCTCAGGATTGGTAAGGATAATGGCATCTTTGCCAATCTCATCTCCTGTACTGAGAAGAACGGCACGATGCATAGTGTTTTCAAGCTCACGCACATTACCCGGCCATTGATAATTTTCCAAAATCTGAGCAGCCTCTGCGGATAAATCTTTCATTGGCAGATCGTTCAGTTCGGAATATTTTTTGATAAAATGCTTAGCCAAAACAATGATATCTCCCGGACGATCTTTCAAATCAGGAATATTCAAATTGATAACGTTCAAGCGATAATACAAATCTTGGCGAAAAGTACCGTTTTTGACGGCTTCTTCCAAATTGCGGTTTGAAGTAGCAATGATACGAGTATTCACCTTAATCGGAGATTTACCGCCGATACGATCAATTTCTTTTTCCTGAATGGCACGTAATAGCTTGGCCTGAATTCCGATATCCATTTCAGAGATTTCATCCAGTAACAATGTTCCGTCAGAAGCTTCCTCAAACTTTCCTATTCTTCTGGCAACGGCACCGGTAAACGCGCCTTTTTCATATCCAAAAAGCTCCGATTCCAACAACGTTTCCGGAATAGCGGCGCAGTTGACGGCAACAAATTTTTTGTTAGCACGCTTAGAATTATCATGCACAAAGCGCGAAAAGATTTCCTTACCTGTTCCGGATGAGCCGGTTAACAATACGCTGGCTTCTGACGGTGCAATTTGTTTGGCAACCTTTAAAATACTTTCCGTTTTCTTGTCCCCATAAATCAGGGCATGGTTTTCTCTGGTTGCCGCAGCCAATACAGCGCCAATTAACTCCGGATCTGGAGGCAGAGGGATATACTCCTTCGCACCGGCTTTAATCGCTTTGACTGCCAATGTCGGGTCATTTGCCACACCACAAGCCACAACCAAAACATTAATTCGTTCGTTTTCCAGCGATGAAATAAACTTATAAACATCAAGTTTGACATCAATCATCACCAACTCGATAGTTTTGCCCGAACGCAATACATCTAAACCGGCTTCAACACTATCTGCAAGGGAGACATGTCCTCCTTGAGCGATAGCAATTTTACTTGCAGCTCCGATTTGACCGTCTAACGTTCCGACTATAAGCAATTCCATATTTTTATCCGTCCGGCAATTATTTGACTATTGATTTAACAATTTCGGTCATTGTAATACCGAGTTTATCATCAACAACAACAACCTCTCCACGAGCAACCAGATTATTATTAACATAAATATCGATTGCCTCTCCCACTTTACGGTCAAGCTCAATGATTGCCCCTTTATTCAGTTTCATCAACTGACTGACTTTCATTTGGGTTTTTCCTAATATTGCAGAAACCTTAACCGGAATGTTGTAAACAGCTTCCAAGTCGCTGGTGGAGCTGGGAATATCAAAATTATCAACCGAATTATCCTTACGGAGAATCGGTTCTTCATCCATTGATGAACTTTCTTGCAGTTCGTCTAATTCTAAATTATTATCCATGTTCCCTCTCTTCATTTGTCATGGTGTTATCATTCAGCAATTTTTCGGCTTTTTCAAGCATTTTGCTATCATTTTTCTCAACGCCGCCGTTTTCCCATTCAATTCGGCAATCACTGACGCCCAAATTTTCATCTTTATGAACCGATATTTTGCCTTCAAAATCATTCTTTTCTGCCAATTTGGCAATTATTTTAGCGGCGGCCCCCACTGTTTGCGGATTAAATGAAAAAGACAGATATGCTTCGCGGCGAAAGTTTGGAAAATTATCACTCAAAAACTTCTGAACTTCTGCCTCCGCTTGCTTTTCTTCCAACGATGGCAACAACTTTTTAACCAAAGCCAGTGCCAATTGTATCGCTTCTGCCTCTCGTTCATCATTTTCTTTTGCCATATCGGCCAACATTACAGACAGCTTACCGCTCATCTCATTCATCAACGCTTCATGCCGTTTTTCAGCCTCATCTTCTGCCTGCCGAAGCCCCCGTTCGTACCCTTTATCTTCAGCCTTGCGTACTTCGGCGTCTAATTCTTCTTGCGAATAGCTGATGACTGATTCAACAACGATTTCCGGCTCAGGTTTAATTTCAGGCTCCGGTTCATAAACGACAGTTTCTTCTATCGGTTCAGCCCCAGATTCAATATTTTCTGCTTCAGTTTCATTTTCAGGTTCAACAATTGCCTTGTCCTCATCACAGGCAATAACAAAATTGTCGAACATAAATTTTTGAAACTGCGCCACTTTTTACTCCTACCTTAGTAAACCAGTTCGTCGTTATCTTTACCTTCACTGATAACGATTTCACCGTTATTAGCCAAGTCTTTGGTTGAAGTAACAATGTATTGCTGAGCTTCCTCAACATCACGTAAACGCACAGGTCCCATTGCCTCCATATCTTCCTTGATAATCTTTCCGGCACGAGAAGACATGTTGCTAAAGAACAGTTCTTTAATTGTATCGGAAGCACCTTTCAATGCAATTGCCAGTTTGTCCTTATCAACATTACGCAGCAAGACTTGAATACCCTGTGCATCAACACGGATCAAATCTTCAAATGTGAACATCAACGACTTGACGCGTTCAGCACTCTCACGGTTACGTTCTTCCAAAGCTTCCATAAAGCGGGTTTCGGTACTACGATCTAATGAGTTAAAGATGTCTGCAATCAATTCATGAGAATCACGACGAGTTGATTTAGATAAGTTACTCATAAACTCTTTACGCAAAGTTTTTTCCAAACCATCCAAAACCTCCTTCTGTACAGATTCCATACGCAACATACGCATCAAGATTTCCATGGCAAAATTTTCCGGGAATAACGCCAACACTTTAGCGGCATGTTCAGCCCTAATTTTTGACAAGATAACAGCAATTGTTTGTGGATATTCGTTTTTCAGATAGTTGGCCAGAACGTGCTCGTTCACATTACCCAATTTATCCCACATGGTACGACCGGCCGGACCTCGAATTTCTTCCATAATGACAGAAACACGGTCTTTATCTAAAGCTTTAGCCAAAAGTCTTTCCGTACTTTCATATGTTCCGATAAGTGTACCTGTATTTGAAATCTTATCTGTAAATTCCTGTAACAGTTGCTCAACCACCGTTGAATTAATTTTACCCAAGCTTGCCATAATCACTGACAATTCCTTGATTTCTTCATCATCCATCAGAGCAAACAACTGTGAAGAGCGTTCCTCATCCAGCGAAAGCATCAGAATAGCGGCTTTTTGCTGTCCGGAAATGATGTTAAAATCGTCAATTACATTTTGCTTCATAGCTCATTTTCCTAATTGTCATTATTATACAGCCAGCTGCGAACAATATTGACGGCAGCGTCAGGATTTTTCTCAACAATGCTGTTAAGTTTTTTCAATGAAGATACTTTAACTCGTCCGTCAATCTTATTCAAATTGACAAGCTCTTCACCTTCTTCCTCACTCAAGAAGTTTGACAACAGCAAATTATCATCATCAGAACCACCGGTCAGCAATTTATCGCCATTTGCCACCGTTCCCGTTTCAAACGCATTGGTAACCAACGGACGGATAACCAGCAGAATAACAAGAATCGCCACCAAAGCCACACCCAAGCCTTCGCCGATGCGCATCAGCTCGGCTTTTGTAAAGCCCATATACAAGATTTCGGCAGTTTCTTCTTCATCAGCAGACATATTGGCAAATCGCAGATTTTCAACCTCTACCATATCGCCACGATCAGCATTATAACCAACAGCCGATTTAACCAAAGCGGAAATCTTGTCCATTTCCTCTGCCGTACGCGGACGGTAAACTTCATTTCCATCAGCATCTTTTTCATAAACACCATCAACCATAACCGCAACAGTCAAACGCTTGATTGTTCCGGCATTTTTAACTTTATTACGAACAACCTTAGATATCTCATAATTGATGGTTTCTTCTGTTTTAGAATTTTGGCTATAGGCTCCGGAATTATTAAAACTCTCATCACCATTCGGAATATTTTGAGCCACACTCACAGGACGTTCATTTTGACCGGAAGTACTATCCTCACTGATTGTTGCCTGAGAACGAACAACTTGACTGCTCGGATCATAAATTTCCTCATTGGTCACGACCTGATCAAAGTCCATTTCAATATTAACCTGAGCTTGCGCTCGACCGACACCAACCGTTTTTTCCAACAGGTTTTGAACACTTGCCGCAATTTTACGCTCTTGCTCCACACGCAATAACTCATTATTAGCATTAACGGCGTTAGCAACTGCTTCTTCATCATCAAAATTATTTGTCAGTAAGTTGCCGGCATTATCAACAATTGCCACATTTTTAACCTCAAGCTTAGGAACAGATGCCGCAATCAATTTTTGAATAGATTGAATATTTTGCGGGCTTAGTTTTCCTTTGGTTGTTTTAATCACAACCGAAGCTGTCGGCTTTTGTTCTTCACGAGAAAACATTTCACGCTTTGGCATTACCAAATGAACACGAGCTGAACGAATGCCATCTACAGAGCGAATCGTACGAGCCAACTCCCCTTCCAATGCCCGAATCAAATTGACATTTTGCACAAAATTGGTTGACCCCAACGCATCGGTATTATCAAAAACCTCGTATCCGACATTAGAACCGGCAGAAGTCAATGCCAACTCGGCCGTATCAATACGCAAGCGGTTTACCTGATCTGTCGGAACTTGAATCTCAGTCCCGTTATTACTCAATCGATAAGAGACACCACTTCCCTCCAAGCGCGCAACAATCTGCTTGGCGTCTTCAAGTTCCAAGTCTGAATACAGTACGGAATACTCTTCCGAACCGACTTTCATTCCGATGTAGATGAAAAAGCTGAACAAAAAAATGACAATTGCCGCAATCGCAGCCAAACGCCCCGGCGACAAATTTTTCAGCGATTGTAAAAAACTATTCACTGTTTTCCCCAATTCAAACAGAGCTCTCCCCCGAAAGCTCATTTTCCCCATTTGTTTATTTTTTAACCCAAAAATCCTGTTTGGCAAACATCTATCTTCACTTATCAACACCGGCGAGCCGCCGGAGGCGATGATTAAGTGCCGGTGAAAAGGCCTTATTTGGTCGCAGCGCGACGGGCATTACCTAAGCGGCTGCGGAGAGTCCTCATTTGGTCGCAGCGCGACAGGCATTACCTAAGCGGCTGCGGAGAGTCCTCATTTGGTCGCAGCGCGACAGAAACATCATAAAAAACCCCGCAAAATAGCGGGGTTTTACGCATTAAAAGGGATTTAGCCTAAAGATGGCTTGAGGGTTGCGCCAAACAATTCGTCTTCTTTTTGAACCAATTTATCGGCATTTTTGATGGCGCTGTAATAATCTGCATCAATGATATTTTCCGTAATCGGCGCAATGAACGGGAGCAAACTCGGTGCAGCTTTTTGCAAATCACGCACATATTCCAAATACATATTTTGTAACTTTGCATCACCACGGGATAAATACATTTGCTGGACAATAAAATAAATACGCTTGCAAGGTGTGTTGGCTTCCTTTTCACGCAAGATAAATTTTTCACGCAAAATCGGTACATTACCTTCAATATAAAAACGGGTACGTTCACCGTCATTGGTGATGAGCGACTCTCCGATGATAATACTTTCATGGGGTTTGAGTTCAATTTTTAAGGGCATATTCTATCTCCTCGTTATGCATAAATTTTAGTTTATTATAAGCCTTAAAGCTTTCAGGTCAAGGAAATATTTGCTGAAAACTTTACAAAAAAAGGGAGGCAAAACGCCTCCCCCGTTGTTTTTGCTGATTGGTCTTATTAGAACAGAGCCAAAACAGATTGTGCTGCCTGAGAAGCCAAACTCAAGGAGTTGACACCCAGCTGCTGTCTGGTCTGCAGAGCCAGCATGTTTGCTGATTCTTCGTTCATATCGGCCAATGTCAAGCTGTCTGCACCTTCGGTCAAAACATTGATCAGGTTCTTTGTGAATTCCTGTCTGGTTTGAACGATGGTGTTGTAGTTACCAAATGTTGAAGCATAGTCACGCAAGGTGTTGATTGCTCTAGAAACTGTTTCCAAAGTATCAGAGATGCCTTGGTTTGCTAAAACTTGTTGTGCTTCAGCAATAACTGCTTTATCTTGTTTAGCTGTCAAAGCGGCTTCTTCAGCTGTCTTGTATTCATCGCTATTCAAAACGGCTGCATCAATCATAGCTTTAACGGCTGTTTCAGCTTTAGCAACTTCACTTGCATCAATTTCGGTACCGCCTGTTGCTGCAGTCATATACTTACTATTTGTATTATCATACGTAACATCCTCATTACCCAAGTTTCTCTTCAAATAAGCCACAATGGCGTTCGGATCAAAGGTGCTACTCTTCGGATAAGTATCTGCGTCAACAGTAACATCCTCAGAACCTATTTTAATTGTTACTGATACACCTTCTTCAATAACCCCTTTCAAGACCTCTTCTTTTTCAGCCTTTGTCAAAGAAACACCGGATTTGATGTTTTCAATTGTTTCTTCATCAAGAATCTCTTGTGCTTTTGCATCATCAACAACGTGAGAAGAGCTGGTCCACTCAGCAACCGGTTTCAAACCTAAACCTGCAGCAGAGGAGTCAACACCGGTGATTTCAACTTTAGACGGGTTTTTAATGGTTTCATTAAAAGTAACTGTCAAAGTTTCTTTGTTAAGGAGGTTAATACCTTTGTAAGAAGCATCTTTAGCCAAAGCATCAATTTGGTCTAAGATTTCATTGAATTGATCCATATATTTTGCGCGAGAATCATCATCGGCGGTATCACGGGCAGAGTTTGCAATAGCTTTTGCCTGTTCAACGAAATCGGTGATGGATTCAACACCTTCAGTAGCAGCTTTAATGATTTGAATACCCTGACCCATGCTGTCGAGCAAAGAGCTCAAGTCGCTGGCGCGGTTGTTCAATGAACGGGCTGCATAATAGCTGGAAGCATTATCAAGAGCGGAGTTAACTTTCAAACCTGTTGACAAACGTTCTTGTGTTCTGTTAACCAAGCTTTGTGTGTTCTGCAAAGCCAACAAGTTTGTACGCATACTAGCTGTTAAGGAAATATCTGACATGATCGTTCTCCAAATACTGTGGAT
This sequence comes from uncultured Azospirillaceae bacterium, assembly GCA_964383725.1. GTDB lineage: Bacteria > Pseudomonadota > Alphaproteobacteria > RF32 > CAG-239 > CAZU01. The sequence goes on from CAYLIN010000065.1 coordinate 7,625, forward strand.
T
>CAYLIN010000066.1:0-7546 GCA_964383725.1 uncultured Azospirillaceae bacterium
GCCCCCTCGACGGTTTTCAAGACCGCTGCATTAAACCACTCTGCCACCTCTCCAGTGACTGTGTCTTAAAACACCACATTATTTATATGAAAGAATTTAATTCGTCAAGTCCTAATTCAAAATTTTTATTCATTTATTTACTATTATCCCCATAAAATAATTTTGGATAACGATTCTTGAGGGGTAAAATATGAATTTGCGACTGATAGGGCTAATGGCAGCGACCGCTTTTTCCTTCTGTGGATGTGCTTCAACACAGGCTAATGTAACATCTGTCACCCCAAAGGAATATGTGTCTTGGCTTGAAGAATTAAAACAAGATATGCTCAATCGGGGCATTTCGAAAGAAACAATAGATACTGTTTATGCCCAAGATTTCTATCAGCCGGATTCTGATGTCGTTAAAAAAGACCGTAAACAACCTGAATTTACACTAACATCAACAAATTATCTCAACCGCCTTGTTAATAGTAAACGGGTTGAAAACGGGCGTCAGAAATACAAAAATTTGAAAAAAACACTTCAACCAATTGAAGAAAAATATGGCGTGCCGGCACCATATATTCTTGCTTTCTGGGGACTGGAAACAAACTACGGCGCCGGTTTTGGTAATTATAATACCATTGCAGCACTGACAGCCTTGAGTTATGACAAACGCCGACCGCAATTTTTTCGTAATGAACTATACCAAGCCTTAAAAATTATTGATACTTGGAAGATTGACTACACCAAGATGCAGGGATCTTGGGCCGGAGCCATGGGGCACTTCCAATTTATGCCATCAACTTTCAATGCTTATGCTGTTGATTTCAATCAAGATGGACAGATTGACATCTGGCATAGTTTTGAAGATGCGTCGGCTTCTGCCGCCAATTATTTGTCATCCATCGGCTGGAATAAAGATGTACCTTGGGGATTGGAAGTATCTCTCCCATGGAATTTCAACTTTTCTCAAGCCGGACGTTCTAATAAAAAGACTGTAGCTGAATGGCGTAAGCAAGGTGTGAAAGCTCTTTCATGCAAGAAACTTAAAGTTGACAACAATGAAAAAGCATCCATTATCACACCGGAGGGAAGTAAAGGGCGTGCCTATATGGTATTCAGTAATTTTGACAAGATTATGAATTGGAATCGCTCAGAAAACTATGCTTTGGCTGTTGGAACTTTGGCTGACTACATTAATTCTTCTCAACAATGGAAAGCAAAAAAAGATAACACGGCATTACGTTTGCGTACAGATGATGTCATAACAGTGCAGTCATTTATCAATAAAATGGGGTGGGGAAAACTTGATGAGGACGGACAACTGGGAAGTAAAACCCGTGACGCAGTTAAAAAACTTCAAAAAGAGGCCTTACTCCCTCAAGATGGCTATCCGGATCAAAAACTTTTAGAAAAAATCCGCACTTATAATCCTGAAATCGGTTTTGCGGTTCCAGTTCCTGAAAGAAAATTACACAACACCAATTAATCGCTTTACGAACCTTAAAAAACAAGTTAAATTAGTCGCAAAATAATTTTTTGAGACGGAAATTTAATGACTAGTACGATTAAAAATTGGCACAACGGATTCGTCTTGGCTGTTTTAGCCTTGTTAACAGCCTGTACTTATGGACGGGTTGATCTTGGAGACGGAAAATACTCGCAGGCAGCGGCTATCAAAGGGCAGGGCGGGTTTTATAAAGTTGGAAATCCCTATAAAATCATGGGACAATGGTATTATCCCAAAGAGGATTATAGCTATTCAGAAGTGGGAACAGCTTCATGGTATGGCGAAGATTTTCACGCCAAGAAAACTGCTAATGGCGAAAATTATGATATGAATACGCTGACTGCAGCTCACCGGACATTACCTTTACCGTCTATTGTCAAAGTAACCAATTTGGAAAACGGTCGTTCATTGGTTTTGCGCATTAATGATCGTGGTCCGTATGCAAAGAATCGTATTATTGATATTTCAAAACGTGGGGCTCAATTGTTAGGATTTCAAACCAAAGGAACAGCCAAAGTTCGTGTTGAAATCTTAGAAAAAGAAAGTAAAGAACTAAAAGCGGCCTTGCTAGGAGAAAAAATGCCGACAACAACAGCTAAAGCATCTACTCCAATAAAGGCGCAAACGACTGTGAATGGTGATTATTCTAACGGAATACAAGCAACGGGAGCCGGCTCAAATATACTTCAATCCTATCCTAAAGGAAGCTGGTTCGTTCAAGCCGGAGCTTATTCAAAAGCTGATTCTGCTAAAAATTTAGCTATGCAACTTGATAGTGTCAGCAATACCAATGTATATCTCGTAAACGTTAACAATCAAAATTTTTACAGAGTTCGGGTTGGACCGTTTTCTCAACAAAAAGAAGCTGAAGTTGCTTTGGCAAAAGTAAAAAATTTCGGAATTTATAACGCAAAAATAGTTCAGGATTAAAACAGAGGTTAAAGATATGAAATTTCGTTCTCAAATAATCGGCACAGGAATGCTTGTCTGCGGATTGCTTTGTTCAGTTAGTGCGGAAGCTATTGAAACAAAAGCGCGCAATTTGATATTGGTTGACTACGATACGGGGCAATACCTCTATACCAAAGACATTGATAAGAGTATTCCACCGGCATCAATGAGTAAACTGATGACCGTTTATATGATCTTCGAAAAACTGAAAGATGGTACATTATCTTTAGATGATACATTCACTGTTAGTGAAAATGCATGGCGTAAAGGCGGTGCAGCCAGCGGCGGTTCGACAATGTTTTTAGCTATTGGCGATAAAGTTCGTGTGGAAGATTTAATTAAGGGGATTATCATCCAATCAGGTAATGATGCCTGTATCGTCGCTGCTGAAAATCTGGCAGGAAGTGAAGAAGACTTCGCCGTTGATTTGAATAAAAAAGCTCGTGAATTGGGGTTGAACAATTCGACTTTTGCCAATGCAACCGGTTTGCCTCATCCTGATCATCGTATGAGTGTTGAAGATTTAGCAAAATTAGCACGCACGATTATTACAGAATTTCCTCAGTACTATCATTTATTTTCTCAAAAAGAATTTGTTTACCACAACATTCGTCAAGGCAACCGCAATCCGTTGTTATATAGCATGCCGTATGCCGATGGTATGAAAACAGGACATACTGAAGAGGCTGGTTTTTGTTTGACTGCTTCAGCCAAAAAAGGAGATCGTCGTTTAATTGGCGTGATGACTGGCTTAAAATCAAATAAAGAACGCTCGGAAGAAGCTGAAAAAATCATGAATTGGGGGTTCCGTGAGTTTGATAACTATGCTATTGTCAAGAAAGAAACCAAAGTTGCTGAAATGCCCGTGTGGTTTGGAACTGCTTCAACAGTGGATATGATCGCCGGTGAAGATGTTATCAGAACATTAAAAAGAAACAAATCAGATGAAGTTAAACTAACGGCTATTTATGATAAACCGGCTAAAGCACCGATAAAAAAAGGGCAACAATTGGGGATCATCAAAGCTGAAATTCCGGATAGCGGCAGTGTTGAAATCCCGTTACTTGCAGCCTCTGATGTTAAAGCCGTCGGTTTTTGGGGACGCATCAGCCGCAATTTGAAATACCTGTTCTTCGGAGCTGAGTAATGTTGCAAAAAGGACGTTTCATAACCTTTGAGGGCGGCGAGGGTTGTGGTAAATCAACACAACTGCGTTTGTTGTCCGAATGGCTGCAAAAGCAAAATATCGCCAATATCTCAACCAAAGAACCTGGCGGGACACCAATTGGATTGGAACTTCGTCAACTCTTGGTTTGTGGAGATAAAGATAAATTTGATGCTGTGGCTGAAGCGTTATTGTATTATGCTGACCGCCGAATTCACATGACAACAAAAGTTTGGCCGGCCATTGAAAGCGGACAATGGGTTCTGAGCGATCGCTTTGCAGATTCAACGGTAGCATATCAATATTATGGCTACAATAAGAAAGTCCCGTTTCAGACATTGACTGATTTATATAAAATAGCCGTTGGTGATTTCAAACCGGATTTAACGATTATCTTTGATTTAGATCCGGAGGTCGGTTTAGCTAGATCTTTTAAAAAGGCCGAGGGAATGGCTGTTAAAGAAACCAGACACGAAAGCCGTGGACTGGAATTTCATAACAACTTGCGTCAAGGCTTCCTTGATATTGCTAAGCTGGAACCGAAAAGATGTGTTGTTTTAAATGCAGATAAAACAATAGAAGAACTTCATACTGATGTTATTAATATTGTTCAAGAAAGGTTCAAATTGTCCTAATGTCTGATGATAGTTCGACAGGAAATCCGCTCCCTCGTAATAATCCCTATGTTTTAGGGCACGATGCTGCTGAGCAGTTATTTTTGCAGGCCTGGAAAAATAATGCACTGCATAATTCTTGGTTGATTTCAGGAATTGAAGGGATTGGAAAAGCAACTTTGGCTTACAAATTTGCTCGTTTTGTCTTAGCCGCAGATGATAAACAACGTGAAAATTATACCAACTTGGATATTTCACCATCAAATCAGGTTTATAAATTGATTGCCGGAAATGCCCATCCTGATTTGAAAATCATTGAACGCGATTATACGGATACCGATCGCAAAAAAGTGTTAAAAGCCATTAAAGACGGCGAACAAATGAGTGCGGAAGAATTGGGAAGTCTGAAAAAATCTGCATATATTCGTATTGATGATGTCCGCACAATCAATGAGTTTTTATCTAAACATTCATCTAATGATGGTTGGCGTGTTGTAGTGATTGACAGTATTGACGAAATGAATACAGCCTCAGCCAATGCTGTTTTAAAAATTTTAGAAGAACCGCCGGCAAGAACACTTATGCTCTTGATTAGTCACAATCCCAATCAACTGTTACCGACTATTAAATCACGCTGTACAAAGTTGGAATTAAAACCATTGACAGATGCTCATGTTGCCAGCTTGTTGCGTCGATACCGCCCTGAACAAAGTGAAACCAATATCAAGCAAATTACGGCAATAGCTTCAGGTAGTATCGGTAAAGCTTTAAGTTACGTTGATAATAACGCTGTTCAGCGGTATCAAGAATTATGTCAGATTTTGAACTCGGGAAATAAGTTTTCCATTAGCTCGTCTCTCTCTTTTGCGGAAGATGCTGCAGCTAACGAAGATAACTATACCTTATCCAAAGAACTTATCCTGAAATTTTTAAGTGAGAACATCAAAAAAGCAAGCAATGTTTTAGCCTATGCAGACAGTTGGGATTATGCTGTAAAGTCTTTTTCTGAAGTTGATCGCTTGAACATGGATAAAAAACAAGTACTAATTAACATCATTAACAATATTTGTAAAAACATCGCATAGAGGATAAAAAATGCTAATCGACAGCCACTGTCACCTTGATTTTAATGACTTTGAAGAAGATATTGACGATATAGTAGCCCGAGCTAAAGAGCAGGGCGTCAACATAATGTTGAATGCGGGAAATAATATTGATGAGCTGGATAATCAATTGGCATTGTCTGAAAAATATCCGTTTATTTATTGCGCTGTAGGTGTACATCCGCATAACGCGCAAGAATATCCGGACTTGAAAGCTGAGGATTTGATTGCTAAAACGGTACACAAAAAAGTAATAGGTATTGGCGAAACCGGCTTGGATTATTTTTATGACTATGCACCGCGTGATTTGCAAATTAAGTTACTGAAAGAACATATTAAAGCAGCACAGGAAAGCGGATTGCCGATTATCATTCATAATAGAGAATCCGATGCTGATATGATGGATATTTTAGAAACGGCTTACAAAGAAAAAAACTTCACCGGCGTCATCCACTGTTTCAGTTCTTCGAAAGAATTTGCTGATTTTGCTTTATCAATAGGTTTTTACCTTTCCGCTTCCGGAATGATTACATTTAATAAATGTGGAGAGCTGCGAGATATTTTTTGTACAGTCCCTTTAGAGCGTTTGTTAGTTGAAACCGATTCGCCATATTTGGCTCCGATTCCCAAACGCGGACGTCGTAACGAACCTTCTTTTGTTCGATATACCGCCGAAAAATTAGCACAATTACGTGATGTTCCTTTTGAACAAATGGCTCAAATAACTTCAGACAATTTTTGCAATCTGTTCCGCAAAGCCAGCGATAAAGGACGGAGAGAATACGAATGAGTGGTAAAATCATTATCTTAGGAGCCGGTGCTGCTCCCGGTGTGCCATCCTTATGTATGGGGTGGGGAGATTGCAATCCTAATAACGAGAAGAATCGCAGAACACGTACATCAACTTACTACGAAATTGATGGTATGCGCATTTTGATCGATACGTCTCCGGACTTGCGGCTTCAACTTATAAATAATAACATTAGACATTTAGATGGTGTTTTATACAGCCATACGCATGCTGACCACCTCCATGGTATTGACGACTTAAGAGAAATTAATCGCATCAATCTGAGTAGCTTAAATATTTATGGAACGCAGGAAGTTATTGACGTTATCCGTCAGCGTTTTGCATATCTGATTGCCGAAGCCGACAAACCAAACGATTGTGTGCGACAACCAAGCTTGGTTGCTAACGCGGTAAAACACAATACGCCGTTTTTTATTGGAAAGACAAAAATTACTCCGATCAAATTATTAGGCCATAACGCCCCAACAACAGGATATGTTTTTAACGATGGCGAAATCGTTCACATTGCCGATTTTCGGGCTATTGACGATAACGGATGGCTGCAAATAAAAAGGCCCCCAAAAATTCTGATTATTCCACTGACAACCCCGTATGAGCAAAGATTTCATGCCGGATTAGAAGATGTTTTGGCCTGTATAGAAAAAATTAACCCGGAACACGCTATTATAAACCATATGGCCAGTGAATGTGACTATGATGCTGTCAACAGACAAACACCGGACAATGTTACACCGGCGTATGATAATATGATAATATCTTTTAAAGACGAAAAGGAACGTTAAATGTTATGTATTTATCACATTGCAGATCATGATGGTAAAGGATCTGCTGCTATTGTTCGCAGTATGTATCCAGAGGCAGAATTCTTAGGATTAAATCATGACATGGACATTCCTTTTGATGAGATAAAAAAACACGATAAAATTGTGGTCTGTGATATTGCGTTACCGCTTGATTTTATGTTTGAGCTAAGCCAAAACAAAGATTTCACATGGATTGATCATCATGCCTCAGTGATTAATGAATATAATGCCCGCATGGAAAAGGGAGATTGCCAACAGTTGAAAGGTCTGCGCCGTATCGGAACAGCTGCAATTTGTCTGACTTGGGAATACTTTTATCCTGATAAAGAAATGCCAGAAGGTGTAAAACTATTAGGTTTGAGTGATATTTTTGATTTGAGAGATCCTCGTGTCCGCCCGTTTGAATACGCTTTTCAATCATTAGGTGTTAATCGTCCGACCGATGATAATTGGGTTCGCTTATTAAACGGAAAAATAAATATTGATGAAATGGTTGCCAAAGGTAATGCCATTTTATCATGGATAAAAGTACGCAATGCCCGCCTTGTCCGTAGCATGGGGTTTGAAAGTGAATATATGGGATACAAATGTATCTGTGCCAACATGC
>CAYLIN010000067.1:0-7536 GCA_964383725.1 uncultured Azospirillaceae bacterium
TTTTAGCTCGACAGATAAACGGAAAACCAAATACGTTTTTAGATTCTGCGGCATCGGCGCAAAAACCGCAACAAGTTTTAGATAAGATGATGAGGATATATTCTGAGGAATATGCCAATGTTCACCGTGGGTCATATTTATTATCTGAGGAAATAACCTCAGAATATGAAGAAGCGCGCCGCAAGGTTAAAAAGTTTTTAAATGCCAAAAGTGAAAAAGAAATTGTTTTTACGCGCAATGCGACAGAATCCATCAATTTGGTTGCCGCCACATGGGGACGTAAGTTTTTAACCAAAATTGACGAGGTTTTGATTACCGAGGCAGAACATCATGCCAACTTGGTGCCGTGGCAAGTTCTGCGGGATGAAATCGGTTTTGTTTTGAAAATTGTCAAAGTCAAGGACGATGGAAGTTTGGACTGGGATGATTTTCGCAAAAACCTGAGTGGGCACACCAAATTGGTTGCAATCAGCGGAATGTCAAATGTTTTGGGGACAGTGTTTCCTTTGGCAGAGATAATTAAAGAAGCTCACGCAGTCGGAGCAAAAGTTTTGGTTGATGGGTGCCAATATGTAGTACATCAGGCTGTTGATGTTCAAAAACTGGATTGTGATTTTCTTGCCTTTTCCGGTCACAAAACCTATGGGCCGACCGGAATAGGCGTTCTTTATGGTAAAGAAGCCATTTTAGAATCAATGCCACCATATCAGTTCGGAGGAGACATGGTTAATGTGGTGACCTACCAATCGACGACTTTTGATGAGCCGCCGGCACGATTTGAAGCTGGGACGCCGGCGATTGTTCAGGCAATTGGTTTGGGGACGGCGCTGGATTATATAATGGCGCTTGGAATGGATAATATCCAAAAACATGAAGAGGAATTGGTTGCCTATATGAACAAACGTTTGCCGGAAGTTGAAAACTTGAAGATTATCGGAACAGCGGCGGAAAAAGGTGGCGTATTCTCCTTTGTCATTGATGGCATCCATTGTCAGGACTTGGCGTTTGTTCTTGATAAGGAAGGTGTGGCTGTCCGTGTCGGTCATCATTGTGCGGCGCCGTTGGTTCGTCGAATGGGATATGAATGTTTGGCGCGTGCTTCCTTTGGGCTTTATACCAATCATGAAGATATTGACCGCTTTATTGACGCTTTGCAGAAGGCAAAAAATTTTTTGAGTAACTAAAATGACTGATGACGATAAGAATTTAGACGATGATATGTTGCCGCCTAACGAGGCGGCTCTTTTGGGGATGATGGCCGTTAATGAAGACGGAACGCCAATGGTGAAAGATTATGTTGCCACAGCCGGTAATGCTCTTGAAGTTGGTGTGCCGCATTCTTCTCGTGAAGAAATTATTGAGGCGCTGAAGACTGTTTCTGATCCCGAAATTATGATAAATATATGGGATTTGGGGCTGGTTTATAAGATTGATCAAAAAGAAAACGGTGATGTATTCATTGACATGACTGTAACTGCGCCGACATGTCCGGTTGCCGGTGTTTTGCCACAACAGGCAGCCGATGCCGTATCGAAGCTGGACGGGGTTGGTTGCGTTGAAGTCAAAATCGTGTGGGAGCCGGTATGGACGATTGCCAACATGAGCGATGAAGCCAAAGCTATGTTTGAACTTTTTTAAAAAAATATTTGCCAATAGATTTTTTAAGATATATACCATCTCAATAATTAAAATTATTAAGATATGGATATATTTTTGCATAAAGAAACCTACCCGCAGGAGAAAGTTCCTTTGTGGTCGGTTACTGATGATGAGATTTGCGCCTGTATTCAAAACGGCATGATACCCAAGGTGTTGTTACCTGATTTTGATTATAGTGTCGGCAAGCCTCTTATCGCCATTATTCTGGCGCAGGATGAGCATCCGGACAGAGAAAAGAAGGATTACACCATCTATCCTGATTATGTTGATGCAATTGTTCAGGCTGGCGGTGCACCTGTGTTTATCGTTTATGACTACGTATGGGAACAGTTACGTTTGAGCCGTCCGCAAGGAATATTGCTCATCGGAGGAAATTTTCGTTTGGTTAAAAATCATGCTTACGATGCCTATGAGCGTCGTCCGCAGACCTATGTGAGCATGATACACTATGCGATGCATAACAATCTTTCAACCTTTTCAATCTGCGGCGGCATGCAAATGTTGGCGGTTTACAAAGGGGCAAAAGTAAAGACGAAAATAAACGAAGGCGTTGCAGAACAACTGAACCATAAACAAAAACCTGAATTATTGTTTCATAAGGTTAATCTAAGGTCAGGAAGTTTGATTTCTCGAATAGTGCAATCATCGTCAATCATGACAAATTCTTGTCATAGTTCGGCAATTATTAATCAAAATTTGGGTGATTGTTTAGTGACCGGTTGGACTGACGATAACGTTGTTGAGGTAATTGAAATGGCTCACCCATGGAGCGATTTTGTTCTGGCCGTCCAATGGCATCCTGAACGAACTGCCGTAAAAGGAGATGAAACATCTGTTAAGATTTTTTCATCGTTCATCAAAGCTTGTACCAATAAAAAAGCGCTTGAGTAAATCAAGCGCTTTTTTATTGCGTACTTTATCTAAAAGTGATAATCAACAATCAGAGGAAAGAAAATGACAATTGATGAATTGATTGAAAATTTTGAATTTTTGGACGGCTGGGAAGATAAGTATCGCTACTTGATTGATTTGGGAAACAAACTTGAGCCGTTGCCTGAACAATATAAAACAGATGATTGGAAAGTACGTGGTTGCCAATCTCAGGTATGGCTTGTTCCTGAAAAAAAAGACGGAAAACTGCACTTTCGAGGCGATAGCGACGCTATTATTGTCAAAGGCTTGATAGCTGTTGTTTTGATGATATATAATGATAAATCCCCATCTGAAATTAAATCCGTTGCAGTTGATGATATTTTTGCTAAACTGGGATTGAGCGATCACTTGAGCCCCAGCCGAAGAAACGGTTTAATCTCAATGACCGAAAAAATTAATAACTACGCCAATATCCTCTGATAAGGATTAAGTTTATGAATATCCACGAATACCAAGCAAAAAAAATATTAAGCCGCTATGGTATTAATATTCCCAAAGGTGGAATTGCCTACACACCCAATGAGGCCAAACGTGTAGCCGCCCAAACATCATTTCGCGGTCCGTGGATGCTAAAAGCGCAAATTCAATCCGGCGCCCGTAATAAAGGATATTTTTTAGAAAAACACGCCGGCAACAAAGGTGGTGTTCGACTGGTAAAAAGTCGCCGAGATATTCTAAAACAAGCCGAACAAATGCTGGGCTCTACACTGGTAACCGTGCAGACAGGCCCTGAGGGAAAATTGGTCAGCCGTTTATATATTGAAGCTTTTACCAAAGTCGAGCGAGTTTTTTATGTCGGTTTAGCTATTGATAGAGTTAATGCCGCGCTAACGTTATTGGTCGCAGTTCTGAATGGGGATGATATTTCAGAAATCGCTTTGAATCAACCTGAACGAATTTTAAAATTACATTTAGCTTTAAATGGCGATACCACGCCGGATCAGGTTGATGAGGTTATGCGCTTTTTAAGTCTGAAACCCAAAAGTGCCAGAAGTTTAGAAACTTTTATTAATGGGTTGCATCGCGCGTTTGTTGAAAATGACGCAACTATGATAGAGGTTAATCCGGCGGGTGTTTTGAAAAATGGTGAAATTATAGCTCTAGACGCAAAAATATCTTTTGACGATAATGCTCTGTTTCGTCATCAAGATATTTTACGCCTCCAAGATGATTATGAGGAAAGTGATAGAGAACTATTGGCCGCTAAATATAAATTTACGTATAGTGAATTTGATGGAGCAGTGGGATGTATTGTCAATGGTGATGGAATAGCTCTGGCGGCAATGGATTTATTGCGCAATCAAGGTGTGGGCACAGCCTGCTTTTTGAATGTGAAGGGTGGTGTCGATAAGGATAAAATTGCATCCGGAATTAAAATTATCATGACAAACCCTCGTGTCGAAGGGATTTTGATTAATATTCTCGGTGGTTTTCTTCGGTGTAATTTAATTGCTGATGGAATTATTTCTGCTGCATCGGAAGTCGGATTAAATGTGCCGTTGGTCGTGCGGTTTGAAGGAACAAATAAGGACGAAGCACGCGATATTTTGGAAAAATCAAAATTGCCGATAATTTTGGCAGAGACAATGGAAGATGCCGTAAACAAACTTGTCGAAGCCATGGAGGAAAGTGACTGATGTCTGTTTTTTGCAATAAGAATACCAAAGTTCTATGTCAGGGAATTACCGGAACACAGGCGACATTTCATATTCGCCGCTCTTTGGATTATGGCACACAAGTTGTTGCCGGTGTTACTCCGGGAAAAGGTGGCGATACACACTTAGGGTTACCTGTTTTTGGCACGGTAAAAGAAGCAAAAGCAGAAACAGGTGCCAACTCCAGCGTCATGTATGTTCCTGCTAAGGCTGTTAAAGCAGCCGTTCGTGAGGCTGTTGAAGCAGAACTTGACTTGGTTGTTTGCATAGCAGACAGTGTTCCGATTAAAGATATGCTGGAGATTAAGGAAATTTTGAAAGGTGCAAAAACCAAACTGATTGGTCCTAATACTCCGGGAATTATCACGCCGGGAGAAGCTAGACTTGGTATTTTCCCAGAGAATATCCATAAACCCGGAAAAGTCGGTATCATTTCTCGTTCATCGACATTGACATATGAGGCCGTTTTGGAAACAGCTCGCGCCGGACAAGGACAATCCACGGTTATCGGGTTGGGTGATGATATGATTATCGGCATGGATTTTGTACCGGCTCTTGAAGCTTTTCATAAAGATACCAAGACAAAGGCGATTGTTTTGATTGGTCAGTCGGGGGGGACATTTGAGGAAGTTGCCGCCAGATATTATAAAGATTTGGCTAAGAAAAAGCCCGTGATTGCATTTGTTGCAGGCAATGCAATTCCGTTCGGTCATAAAATGGGCTATGCCGGAGACATCATTACTAATGGTCATATTACGGCACAAGATAAAAAAGATGCTTTTGAAGATGCCGGAATTATTACCGTTGATAAAATTAATGATATTCATAACAAACTTGCCGAGATTCTAAAATAAATGGGTTTCTGGAAACATATTCTGGATTGCGTGTTACCACCGCGTTGCATTTCTTGTGGAGCAGTGTTGAATGGTGAACAAGGGTTATGTTCGGATTGTTTTAATAAAATAGATTTCATCAGTTTTCCGTATTGTCCTCATTGTGGACGTCCTTATGAAAATGCTGAAAGCGGATTATGTGCACAGTGTTTGAAAGAAAAACATCCGATATTTCGGATGAGTCGCTCTGCATATCGGTATACGGAGGAGAGTAAGCCATTGATTCTAGCTTTTAAGTTTTATGATAGAACGGATAATGCACCGGTTTTGGCGCAAATGATGTATCGTGCCGGCGCGGATATTCTTAAGGAAGGTGTCGATGTCATTGTTCCTGTTCCATTGCATTTCAGCCGTTTAATAAAGAGAAGGTATAATCAATCTGCACTATTGGCAAAATATTTGGGAAAACTAAGCGGTGTGAAAGTCGATTATACTTCGGTATTGCGTCATAGACATACCCGGCCGCAGGTTGAATTTTCTGGCAAAGCCAGAGTAAAGAATGTTAAAGATGCTTTTCGTGTCAAACGTCCCGAGCGGATAGCAGGAAAACGAGTATTGTTAATAGACGATGTTATGACGACAGGTTCCACATTGCGAGAATGTGCTTTGGTGTTAAAGAAAGCGGGCGCTGTCTCGGTTGATACATTAACAGTCGCCCGCGTTTTAGATTAAGCAAAGCTATTCTTCATCAGAAGTTTTAATGCGTTCGATTTGGGCGCCGACTCCTTTGAGTTTTTCTTCCAACTTTTCATAACCGCGGTCGAGGTGATAAACACGGTTGACAATTGTTTCACCTTCAGCAACCAAACCGGCTAAAATCAAAGCAAAAGAGGCTCGCAAATCTGTTGCCATCACCTGAGCACCGGAAAGTCGTTTAACACCGCGGACAATCGCAGAAGCATGACCGTGAACGTTGATATTTGCACCCATACGTAAGAGTTCCGGCACATGCATGAAACGGTTTTCAAAAATTGTTTCCGTAACCATTGATGCACCCTCAGCAGTGAGCATAAGTGCCAAAAATTGAGCTTGCAAATCTGTCGGAAAACCGGGGAACGGTTCGGTCATAATATCTTTACCGACCAAATCACAAGCTTCAGCATCAATCAAAATGCTGTTTTCATTTTCAGTAACACGAACACCCATATCTTTAAGAACTTGTAAAGGACGTTTTAAAGTATTGGGCAAAGCGTTAATTAACTCGATTTTACCACGGGTAATGGCGGCAGCAACGGCATAGGATCCTGCTTCAATTCTGTCAGCAATAACTTTGTGTTGTGCCCCGTGCAATTTTTCAACACCATCAATAGTCAAAACAGCCGTACCGATACCTTCAATTTTAGCTCCCATAGCGTTTAACATGTGAGCTAAATCGCTAATTTCAGGTTCTTTAGCCGCATTTTCAAGAACGGTGCGTCCTTCGGCCAAAACAGCAGCCATCAACACATTGCATGTTGCCCCGACAGAAACCATGGGAAAAATAATATGCGCCCCTTTCAGGCGTTTATCAACTTCTGCGAAAATATAACCGTTTTTGATTTCAATTTTTGCGCCCATTTGTTCCAAAGAGGAAAGGTGAATATCCATCGGGCGAGCACCGATAGCGCAACCACCGGGCAGAGAAAGCTCGCATTTGCCGTATCTTGCCAAGAGCGGACCTAAAACATAATAGGAAGCCCGCATTTTGCGAACATAATCATAAGGAGCTGTCAAGCTTGTAGCTTTTTTCGTACGATAAGAATAGGTTTTTGTCGGATGCCCATCAATAAAATCATCAAATTCATCGATTTGGGTTCCCAATTGTTCTAACAAAGCATTCATGGCTTTGATATCAGAAAGCATGGGCATATTGGTCAGAGTAACAGTTTCATCGGTTAACAAGCTGGCACAAATAAGGGGAAGTGCGGCATTTTTAGCCCCGCTGATATGGATTTTTCCTTTAAGCTTTTTTCCGCCGATAATTTTAATCTTATCCATGATGCTTCTCCTTTCAGTTAGTTCTTGGTGCTGTTTGATTGTGATTTTTGTTTGAGCTCATCACGTTTTTTTTGTTGCAGTTTGCGTTTTTCAAGATTTTTTTTAAGAGCTTGAGCTTCACGCTCAAAACGCAAATCCTGTCTTTTTTTCTGTTTGGTTTCAGTCATATTTTTCAAAATCCTTAAGTTATTACTTAAAAATATACTGATATGTTTAAAAAATAGATAAAAACTGAAAAACATACTTGATTTTTCTAAAATGTTTGGTATGGTACCTCTCGCATAATGATTAAATATGTTTGATGATTACGCCGCTATAGCTCAGTGGTAGCGCTAAGTAAAATTGATGCAGTGTATCAATTTTATCTGCAAGCTCTTCGGAAAATCTTAGAGAGCAAGGAAAGCGAAGCGCCCGCAGCG